>CAKSWL010000015.1 GCA_934511335.1 uncultured Cloacibacillus sp.
GTGCTGGAAGCGCGTCGGGTTCGTCGAATTGCCGGTGATGGAGACGTCGACGCCCTCGTGCCGCATGATCGCCACGCCCTCGTTGACGTCGTTGGCGCCGTAGCATTTGACCTTCGCCTTGTCGCCGTCGGAGAAGGACCTTTCCATCGTGACCTCTAGCTCGCCGGTATACTGGTCGTAGAGGGTCTCCACGAAGGTAAATCCGTTGATGCGCGAGATGATATAGGCGGCGTCTTTGCCTAAGCCGTTTAAAATGACGCGCAGCGGCTCTTTGCGCACCTTGTTCGCCGTGCGCGCGATGCCGATCGCCCCTTCGGCGGCCGCGAAGGACTCGTGACCTGCAAGGAAGCAGAAGCATTTAGTATCCTCATTCAACAGCATCGCGGCGAGATTTCCGTGTCCTATGCCCACCTGGCGTTGGTCGGCGACGGAGCCGGGGACGCAGAAGGCCTGGAGCCCCTCGCCGATCTTCTCCGCGGCCGCGGCCGCCGTTCTCGCGCCGTTCTTTATCGCGTTCGCGGCGCCTATGGTATAGGCCCAGACGGCGTTGTCAAAGGCGATCGGCTGGATGCCGCGCACGATGGCCGCGACGTCTATCCCCTTGTCCAGGCAGAGCCTCTGCGCCTCTTCGATGCGGTTGAAGCCGAGCCCCGCTAAGAATGCGTTTATTTTTTCTATCCGGCGTTCGTAACCTTCAAAGTTTGCCATTATCTTTTCCTCCTACTGCCTGCGCGGGTCTATTATCTTATCGGCCTCCGCGTAACGGCCGTATGTGGAGGTGTTTTTCTCAAGAGCCTCTTTGGGGTCCGCGCCCTTGCGGATCGCCTCCATCATCTTGCCGAGCGAGACATAGCGGTAGCCGATGATCTCGCCGTTCTTGTCGAGCGCCTGGTCGAGGATATAGCCTTCGGCCATTTCAAGGTAGCGGGGGCCCTTTTCGAGAGTGCCGTACATCGTGCCTATCTGCGAGCGCAGCCCCTTGCCGAGATCTTCGAGGCCCGCGCCGATGGGGAGCCCATTTTCTGAGAAGGCGCTCTGCGTCCTGCCGTAGGCTATCTGGAGGAAAAGCTCGCGCATCGCGGTGTTGATCGCGTCGCAGACGAGGTCGGTGTTGAGCGCTTCGAGCAGCGTCTTGCCGGGGAGTATCTCCGCCGCCATCGCCGCCGAATGGGTCATGCCGGAGCAGCCGATCGTCTCGACGAGCGCCTCCTGAATGACGCCGCCTTTGACGTTGAGCGAGAGCTTGCAGGCGCCCTGCTGCGGCGCGCACCAGCCCACGCCGTGCGTGAAGCCTGAAATATCGCCTATCTGTTTTGACTCGACCCATCTGCCCTCTTCGGGGATGGGCGCGGGGCCGTGATTGGCGCCCTTCGCCACACATACCATTTCTTCAACTTCATGAGAGCACTGCATTGGTGTGTCTCCTCCTCAAAATTATCTATAATTAACCGTATTGCTTAAGGAAGCGCAGATTAATTCACCTTGTTGTCTAAAACACAACGCGCCGTCCGCTCCTTGGCGGCGGACGCCTCTGATCAGGGGGTTGCTAATAGCCCCACTCGAAATCCGGGCTTCCCGCCGCGAGCAGCCGCCGCTTCATATCACGCGTGATTGCGTCGAGGGCCTCCTTCGTGCGCCCCTCGCAGCGCGCGACGAGCACCGGCTGCGTGTTTGAGACGCGGACGAGCCCCCAGCCGCCGTCGTATATTATCCTCACGCCGTCGACGGTGATCGTCTTCAGCCCTTCCGCCGCGGCCTCTTCCTTCACGCGCTCGACCACGCCGAACTTGACGTCGTCGGGGCAGTCGTAGCGGGTCTCTATCGTAGAGGGGTAGAGGGGGATCTCCTCCATCAGCTCCGCGAGCGTCTTGTCGGTGCGGGAAATGATGCGCGCCAGCCGCCCTGCGGCGTAAAAGGCGTCGTCATAGCCGAAATATTCGTCGGCGAAAAACATGTGTCCCGAGACCTCGCCGGAAAAGAGGGCGTGCTCCTCGCGCATCTTGGCCTTGACGAGAGAATGGCCCGCTTTCCACCAGAGCGGCCGGCCGCCGAGTTTCTCGACGGTCTCCGGCAGCGCCATCGAGCTTTTTATCTCGCAGATCGCCACCGCGCCCGGGTGTTTCGGCAGGATCTCGCTCCAATAGAGCGCCATCAGGCGGTCGCCCCAGATCACTTCTCCGTTGTTGTCGACGACGCCGATCCGGTCCGAATCGCCGTCGAAGCCGACGCCGAAGTCCGCCCCCGTCTCCTTCACCTTGGCGATGAGGGCGGGGAGATTCTCGCGTTTCGTCGGGTCGGGGTGATGGTTGGGAAAATGTCCGTCGGGCACGCTGAAAAGCTCCGTCACACAGCAGCCGATGCGGCGCAGGAACTCCGGCGCGTAAAGGCCGCCCGTGCCGTTGCCCGAGTCGCAGACGATCTTCGGCCGGCGCCGTCCGAGCGTGATCTTTGAGACGAGCATGTCGATATATCCGGCGTTGATATCGGCGCTTCGGCAGCTGCCGGGCGCCGCCGCCTCTTCCATGTCGTCTGCCGCGATCATCCTGTATAACTCCTGGATGTCGTCGCCCCAGAGCGTCGCCCGATCATAGGCGACCTTCAGGCCGTTGTACTCCCGCGGATTGTGGCTGCCCGTCACCATGATCCCGCTTTCGCAGGGCGCAGCCTGTGCTGGACGATAGAGACTCCAATAAAATGTCGGCGTCGAGACGAGGCCGATGTCGGTTACGCTTACGCCCGCCGCGTTCAAGCCGCGCGCGGCGGCGGCCTTGATGCGCGGGGTAGAAAGACGCGCGTCGCCGCCCACGACGGCCTCAGCAACGCCGCGGCGTCTCAGCCAAGTCCCGAAGGCCCTGCCGATGAGACATACGTTTTCGTCGGTGAGCTCCGCGTCGGCGATGCCTCTTATATCATATTCGCGGAAAATATGCGCGGGGACAAAACTCATATAGTAATACCTCCGTTTCAGCGGTAAAACGATCCAAATAAAGGATATAGCTTTTGCACGGCTTTTGCAACCGAAAGGAGAGCGCGGTCATGCAAAACGGCCCGGGGTGCGCCCCGAGCCGTGACTTGACATCTCTTTCCCTGCGGTTACTGCCGGCCGACGGCCATAACGCCCGTTATATTCATAATTGGGCCAAGCATCAGCGCCGCCTCGATATTCGCCTTATTAAAAGAGGCGAGAAAGCGCGTCTTGAGGCCGAGCGCTTCGGCGGCGAGATAGACATTCTGCGACATCGCTCCCGTCGCGATATAATTATAATGGTCGACATTCATCGTGCCTTTACTGACGAAGACGATGACGCAGGGGGCGCTCTTTGCGAAATTCTGCGTCACGGCGCGGCTCGTCAGCTTTTTCTCCGCCGTCTGCTGCATAAGCGCGTTTTTCTCCCAGTTATAGAGGTAGCCGCCGCTCTTAAGCAGCACATAGACGGAGACATAAGGCTCGCGGCCCATCGCCATCGGCACCGTCCAGCCCTTAGGGTCGCGGTTCTTGCCCGTCGCCGCCCAGAGGATCGTTGAAAGCTCCTTCAGCGAAAGCTCTTCGCTCGAAAAATCCCGCTGCTCCGCCGAGGCGCGGTTCGCGATCGCCGCTAAGACGGCGGGGCCGCCCTCCTTGTCCGGTTCCACGAGCACGATGTTGGCCGCCGCCGCTGCGGAAGCGGCGGCAATCAAAAGCGCCGCGGTGAGTGAAAAAATCTTCTTCATAAATCGTTCCTCCTTAGATAATATTTACTTAAATCATCGTCCAGGGCCATTGTGCTAAATACCCCAAGTACCGCAAGACCCTCTCTCCGCAGAACATCGCGAGCGCCATGCCTGCGCAGAGGAAAGGCCCCAGCGGCACGGCGGTCTTGCGCGTAACCCTCCTCGTGAGCAACAGCGGGATCACCATGAGGCCGCCGCTCATGAAGCCGAAATAGAGCGAGAGCAGCGTCAGTTTAAACCCCATGAAAGCGCCGATGCCGAGCATCAGCATCGCGTCGCCAAGTCCCATCCGGCCGCGGCTCGCCACGATTATCGCCCCGATCGTCCCAAAGCCCGAAAGCGCGCCGAAAAGCCCGTCGAGCAGCCCGCCCCAGCCGCCGGCGGCGCGCGCCGATATGCCGCATACCGCCATCGCGATCGCCCAGGAGTCGTAAATATAGCCCGTTTCGAGATCCGTGAGCGTATGGAAAATGATGAAGGGCAGAGAGAGCGTCGCGAAAGCGAGCGCCGGCGTCAGTCCGAAGCGCCAGGCGAAAAGCGCCGCCAGCGCGCCGCCGGCTAATTCGGCGGCAAAGTGGCGCGGCGGGATCGGCGCGCGGCAACTCCGGCACCGCCCCTGCAAGATGACGAAAGAGATGACGGGGATCAGATCGCAGGAGGACAGCACCCGGCCGCAGCTGTCGCAGACGGAACGTTCTCGCCCCCACCATCTTTTCTCCGCCGCCGTCCGCATGGCCGCCGCGTTCGCGAACGAACCGAGCGCCGCGCCGAGGCAGAAAGCCAGAAAAACATCAATACCGCCGACCATCTAGACACCCCAACCGTAAAGCGACTAAAATACGAACTATATTTTACACGCAACAAACGATATTTCATAATGGGGAGATGCGAAAAATGCCGATTGTGATGGTAAACATCAAAGAGGGACGCACCGTAGAACAGAAACGCGCGATGGTGACGGGGATGACGAAAGTGCTGTGCGATACAATGGAAGTGCCGCAAAGCTCCGTGCGTATCATCATCAACGAGATGAAAAACGAAAACTTCGCGATCGCCGGCACGCTTATTTGCGACGACCCGTCGAAACAGGTGAAGAAAAAAGACTAAAGGCGGCGCCCTGTGCCGTCGGCAGTTAAAAACGCGGTTTTTCGATGGGCGGGGACGGCCGGCTCTTCTTTATGATTTTTTCGCTGCCGGGCTTAGCCTCTTTGTCGGAAAACCGCATCTTTGCAATTATCAAAATTTTACATATTACAGATGACGTGCTCCAGTGAGGGGCTCCGGAAGAGGAACTTGGGGGTCTCGGCGGATTCGCTCCAGCCGAAGGTGGAGGATATCTCCGCGCAGTATTGAGGGATGCGTTCCTTAAGGCCCTTGACGATATCGTCCGTGAATCTGGCGCTCGGCCCCGTGACCGCTATCGTACAAAGGATGTTATTGCCGCTCTCGACGATCGGCCCCGCGATCGAAGAGAATCCCTCCTGATATTCGTTTACGCAGTAGCTGTATCCGTTCTTGCAGAGATTATAGAGCTCCCTCATTATCTTCGACCTGTCGGTGGTCGTGAAGGTGGTGAGGTTTCTTGTGTCCTTTAAAAAATTATCCTGCTCTTCCGGCGTAGCGTAGGCGAGGAAGCCCCTGCCGCCCGCGCCGGCCCAGAGGACGTACTTCGAGCCGACGGTGGGGGAAAACTTGAAGCTGTGGAAGGCCGGCACTTTTTCAAAACAGATGCGGTAATCGCCCTCCCTGATGTAAATCAGAGCCGTCTCGCCGAATTCATCCCGCAGCCTGACAAGGTAGGGATAGATCACTTTTCTTAAAAAGTCGTTTTGCTTTGCGCAGTAGCCGAGGCTGTAGACCCGCCTGCCGAGGCTGAAACGCTTGGTATTTTTGTCACGGATCAAAAAAGACTCCTGTTCTAAAATCCCCGCGATCCGGGAGGCGGTGGAATAGGGTATCTGCACCAGCTTGGATATCTCCGTCAGCGAGAGGTCGTCTGTTTCTCTCGTAAAGCAGTTTAATATCGCCAAGGCCCTTTGTATGGCCTGAGTGCCTGTTTCCGGTTGTTTATCGTTCATTTTAATACCTCCGCGGAACGTATTATAGCCTAAAGATGAGGCGTTAATACATTTCTCTGCATCTAAGAAAATATATTCAACCTCTCAATGAATTTCATGAATTTTAACAGATAATACCGCCGCAAACCAGATAGAGAAATTTTTCCTTATTGACAATGCCGTTAAAACTTTGTATGATGTATTCACCACATAGAAGATATTATATCCATAATATGGATATAAAAGAATAAGCAATGATTACGAAAGGGATGGCGCAGAGATGCAGATAAAGATGCCAGTCGACGATGAAACGATAAACAAGCTGCATGTTTATGACATGGTCGAGATCTACGGGCCGATCTTTACGGGGCGCGACGCGGTGCTGCCGAAGGTGGTCAAATGCATTGAGGATGGCACGTGCATGGAGAAGGGGATTTTTCTTGAGGGGGGCGCGGTCTTTCATACGGCGGTGAGCCCCGCAGGCATCGGTCCCACCTCCAGCAACAAGGTAGATATCGAAGGAAGTATCCCCGCGCTTTCAAAGGCCGGCGTGAAGATGCATATCGGCAAGGGAAGCCTCAAAAAAGAGACCGTCGAGAGCCTGAAGGAGTACAACGCGATATTTTTGGTGACGCCGCCGAATACGGCGCTGCTTACTTCAACGATGAAGAAAAAGCGCGTCGTCGCCTTCCCGGAAGAGGGCATGGAAGCGCTCCACGAGGTGGAAGTTGAGAAATTTCCCGCCATCGTCGCCATCGCCCACGGCGAATCGATTTACGATGAGAAATAACGGCCGGCAGAGGTAATTAAAATGATAGATTGCAGAGTAGTTATGGAAAAGACAGCGGAAACATTGGTCAAGGCCAGCACGGTATTTCGCCCCGACCAGATAGCGGCCTATAAGCGGGCGGCGGAAAATGAAGAGAGCCCGCACGCGAAATGGGTGCTCAACAACATTCTGGAAAACGCCGAAATCGCGGAGTCTAAGGTCTTCCCCCTTTGCGACGATACCGGCATCCCTCATCTCTTTCTTGAGGTAGGAGAGGAATGCGCCGTCCCCGCGGGATTTTATAAGTCGGTGGAAGAGGGCGTCGCGAAAGGCCTGCGGATGCTCCCCGGGCGTCCGATGGCGGTTCTTGGAGACGACGCCGAGCGTATCAGCCAGAGCAAAGGACTATCGGAGGATTCAGGAGCGCTTGCGATGGCGCCGATTCAGACCCGTCACGTACCCGGCAAGGATATCCGCCTCACGGTGATGATGTATGGCGGCGGTCCCGAGATCCGCGGGAAGACGCTGCGCGTCTTTCACAAGCACTCCGTGGATACGGTGCTCGACGAAATGATCGCCTGGGGCACCGAGGGAGCCAAACTTCTCGGCTGTCTGCCCTGCGTGCTCTCCTTCGGCATCGGCCGCTCGAATTATGAGGCCGCCTCGCTGGGGATGGAGGCGATGGCGAAGGGCAATTTCCTCGTGCAGTCGGAGATGGAAAAGAAGGTCACCTGCGCCGTCAATAAATCAGGATATGGCGCTCTCGGGCTCGGCGGCAAAACCACCGTCCTTGGAACCTTTATCAAGGTAGGCCCGCAGAGGGCCAGCGGAATCAGGGTCGTATCAATGAGACTGGGCTGCTGCTTCGATCCGCGCCGCGCCGAATGTCTCTTTGAAGGATAAAATTTAATTTACACCAGGAGGCTGTAAAATGAAGATATTTAAGAACGGTACCGTCGTTACGGGAGACGGAAAAACAGTATTGGAAAAGGCGAACGTCATCGAAGTCGACGGACTCGTCGCCGATGTAAACCTCTATTATGACGAGAACATTGAGTCATATGCGGAAGAAGTCATAGACTGCGGCGGCAAATGCGTGATGCCCGGCATGATCAACCACCACCAGCACGGCGTCACCTTCGGCACGATGTTCGCCAGCGGCTGCGTCAACTACGGCCGTGAATTCATCCTCGCCCACCTTGACAGAAGCCTGCTTCAGGGACACACGACGGTCCTCAACGTCGACGGCTTTGCGACGATGGACGACGTAGAAGAGACTCAGAAGTGCCACCCAATCCGCATCAAGACGGCGACGACCCACGCCCCGGTCAACTACCACGCGGGCGAGCTCTGCGACGGCAAGGGCTTCCAGCCCAAGCACAAAGCGATGACCGTTGAGAAGATGCTCGCCGACGGCGCGGTCTGCATCGGCGAAGTCGGCGGCGGCCATACTCTTGGCGGCGGCGGTCAGGATTATCTTTATATCCCGCGCGCGGTGAAGGAGTGCAAGGGCAAAGATATCGACTATCTCCAGGCGCGGGCGATGAAGCTCTCCGTCCTCGGACGTTACATCGAAGAATCGTACTACGACCGCGACCGCGTCGCCGCGGCGCTCAAAGAGGCCAAGCTCGACAGCTTCCTGACGCCGGAAGAGACAAGGGATATCGTCTACAAGACGACCCTCGCCTCGGTGAAAGTCGCCCTTGACGGCTATCGTGAGGCGGCCGCCCTGGGCAAGAGATACAACGTTCCTCTGATGATTCACAACGCGCCCACCTCAAAGTATATTGTTCACGAGATCGCGAAGATGGGGCTCAATACGCTTATCTGCTGCCATTCAAACTACCTATTCACCACCGACGAATGCGTCGAAAACGGACGTTATCTCAAGCAGTTCCCCGGAGTCGTCCTCGACGCCGCCGTACATGATCCGTGGGGCGCGAAGCACCTTGTCGCGACGCCGGACAATCTTTACGCCTTCTATGAAAACGACCTGGTCGACATCATCTCTACCGATTTCGCGGCGGGGCACAGCGATTCGATGCTTGAAGCCATCCAGCACGCGGCGCTTGAGAAGAAGCTCGTCGGGCTCGCCAAAGCCGTAAGACAGGGGACTTCGCGCGTCGCCGAGATACTGCCGCTGCTTGCGCCCAACCTTGGGGAGCTTAAGAAGGGCTACACGGCGGATATCGTCGTCACCGAATATCCGCAGCTTAAGAAGGTTGAGAGAGTATACATCGGCGGCAAGCTCGTAGCCAAAGATGGCAAAGTTTTTCGTTAAAAATTATTGACACCGAGAAAGGGAATGATCCGCAATGAAGGTTAAGAAGGTACTTTGTTCAAAAGCGCTGACAGGTTTCTATATGGACGACAAGGAGGCCATCAAGAGCGGCGCGAAATCAGACGGCTTCGTATATAAGGGAAAGCCGGTAACTCCCGGATTCCGGTCGATCAGACAGCCCGGCGTGGCGGTCTCCGTAATGTTCATCCTTGAGGACGGACATATGGTATACGGCGACTGCGCCGTCGCCCAGTACGCGGCCAGCGGCGGCAGAGAGGTCCCCAACACCGCCGAAGCGCTGATAAAGGTCGTTGAAAAGTATGTCGCTCCCTATTTTGAGGGAATGGATATTAAAGAATTCAAGCCGACGGCGGAGAAGTTCGACCGCTATGAGTTCGACGGAGAGCGCCTCCCCGCTTCCATCCGCTACGGCGTAACGCAGGCCATACTCGAGGCGGTCGCCTATGAGCAGAAGCTGACGATGTGCGAAGTCATCCTCAACGAATACCATCTGCCCGTCGACCTCACGCCGGTGCGCATCAACGCCCAGTCCGGCGACGAACGCTATACCAACGTCGACAAGATGATCCTCAAAAAGGTCGGCATGATGCCCCACGGCCTCATCAACAACGTCGAAGAAAAGCTCGGCACCGACGGGCAGATCTTCCTTGACTGGGTCAAGTGGGTCACGAAGCGCATCTCCGAGATCGGCGAGCCCGACTACAAGCCGGTCATGCGCTACGACGTCTACGGCTGCATCGGCAAAGCCTTCAACAACGACCTTGATAAGGTCGGCGAGTACCTTATCAAAGTCGCCGACGCCTGCACTCCCTATGAAGTTTTCGTCGAGATGCCCGTCGATATGAAGTCAAACGAGAAGCAGCTCGAAGCGATGAAATATCTGCGCAAGTACCTTGACGACGCGGGCTGCCGCCTCAAGCTCATCATCGACGAGTATGCCAACACCTACGAAGAGATCGTCGAGTGGGTCGACGCCAAGGGAGCCGACATGGTTCAGGTCAAAACGATCGACCTCGGCGGCATCAACAACATCGTGGAAGCAGACCTCTACTGCAAGGCGCACGGCGTCCTTGCCTACCAGGGCGGCACCTGCAACCAGACGGATAAGGCGGCCGTCGTCTGCGCCAACCTTGCCGTCGCCACCAAACCGTTCGCCATGGCCGGCACTCCCGGAATGGGCGTCGACGAAGGCGTAATGATCGTCAGCAACGAACAGGACCGGCTGCTCGCGATACTCAAAGCCAAACAGGAAGGCAAAATTTAGCGTACCACCTCTACCCTCGCTCCAGTAGTGTTGAAAGACAGCCGGTTCTGTGCAACACTACTGGAGTTTTTTAGAAGGCCCCTTTTAGAAGGAGTTGGCAGAAATGATAAAAATTGAAATCAGCAAGTGCGTGGGGTGCGGAGCATGTGAACAGGTATGCCCCTCCGACGCCGTCAAGGTTATCTATAAAAAGGCGGTCGTCAATGACAACTGCGTTCACTGCGTAACTTGCATTAAGTACTGCAAGTTCGGCGCGATAACTGAAGACGCCGTCGCCGAAAGCACGCTGCTCTGCCGCAATTGCGGCGTTAAGTGCCGTATACCCGAGGGGAAGCAGGGCGCGTGCAAGCGGTTTCGCAACGATCACGGCGCGCTTGTCATTATAAGGCCCCTGCAAATTCCTACGAATACAAAAGTAGCGGCAGAAAAGACCGCGATCATGAGGCCTGTAGTCTCAGCGGTCGGAGCGGGCGCGGCATATCCCGATTATAAACCGGCCCCCTATATCGTCACGGAGAAACGCGATGATTTCGACGTTGTCACCGTCGTTACGGAGGCTCCCGTCTCTTACAGCTCGATGATGGTGAAGATCGATACCAACGCCCACATCGGCGACGAAGGCGCGCTCGTGCGCCGCGACGGCCGGGTCGTCGGCATCGTCACGACGGAGCAGTACGGTTCTCACATCCTCATTCTCGGCGGCGTCAACAAGGTCAAGGGCCCCGACGGCATGTATGTCGTGAAGACGATGGCGGAGCTGGGCAACAAGGAAAAGGTGACGCTGACGGTGGACAAAGGCTGCAAGCTGGAGCTTCAGGTCGGCGAACATCCGGTGATCAACGGCGTCGTGGACGATAAGATGCGCGTCGGCTGCGGCGGCGCCTGCTGCGGGCTCTTCGCGCGTTCGCTCGCGCCGCTCGTCGACGAGGCGATCATCCTCGACCACCACATCACGGGGCTCTTTACGAAACACCCCGCCGGCGCAGAACAGAAACCCTACAGCGGCGTCACGCCGGTAGGACGGCTGGCGACGAACGGGCGTTATTTCTTCGAGCACGGCGACGGCTGGGGCGGCACGAACATCAAAGACCCCATCGAGGCGATCAAAGATATCGATATGAGCATCGCAAAGCCCGGCATGAAGATCCTCGTCGCCGAGACCACCTGGCGCAAGATCGCGCTCTTCCAAGTCTCCGCCGAGGGCAAGCCCGTACCCGCGGAGATCCCCGCCGAATTGGAAGCTTTCCGCAAGATGGCGGCGGGCTGCTGCGAGGACAGCCGCGTTTCGGCGATGTACTACGCGGGCGTCGGCGGCAGCGCGCGGGCGGGTGTCACGGTCGACCCGATACAGATCACCAAGGCCGTACACCGCGGCGACGCGAATCTGACGATCGCGGGAGCGCCGACGTATCTCATGCCCGGCGGCGGCATCACCTTCCTCGCCGACGTGGAGAAGATGATCGACCATCCCTTCAACTATACGGCCTCGCCGGCGGTGCTCGCCCCCATCGAATACACGATGACGGTGGAGAATTACGAAAAGATCAAGGGCCATGTTCACGCAATGCGCACGAAAGAGGACGTGCTCAAAGAGGGCAGATGCGAATTTACGGAGCTTAAGGATTAAACTGTGGTTTAACGCGTCTATGGGCCATGACGTTTTATTCCTGATAAAAGATTTCACAATTTGAGAGGAGGAGCTTTGTAATGAAAAAGTTTTTAACGGTACTAGCGTTGGTTGCGGTGGTATTTTGTCTGTCCGGTTCTCTTTCCGCGCCCGCACAGGCGGCTCAGAAACTTGAACTGGCGATCTGCGGCGGTTCCATCGGCGGCGCGTGGGCGGCGATCGGCGAAGGCGTGGGCGAAGTAGTGCGCCGCAGCTATCCCGGTTCAAACACGGCTTACGAAGTCGGACAGGAAGCGGCAAACTTAGCGCTGGTCTCGCGCGGCAAGATTCAGCTCGGCATCGCGCACGCGCAGCTCATCAAAATGGCGTCCGACGGCAAGCAGCCCTTCAAGAAAAAGATCGACAACCTCCGCGCCCTCTGCGTTCTCTATAAGGGAGCGGTGGAGCACTTCATCGTCAAGGGCGATTTGGGGGTCAATTCGTTAGCCGATTTGAAAAATAAGAAGTATCCGCTTAAGGCCTACTTCAACACGAAGGATTCCTTTATGGACATCGTCGGCAAGCACGTCATCGAAGCCGAGGGCATCACGCCCGCCGATATTGACAAGTGGGGCGGCTTCACGAAGAACAGCTCGATGGGCGCGGCGCTAGACCTGATGAGAGACGGCAAGATCAACGCCTACAGCAACGTCATCCAGGTGCCTTCGAGCCATGTTGTCGACGCGGGCACGACGCTCAAACTGAACCTGCTCGGTATGACGCCGGCGGCGCAGAAGAAGGTCAACGACGAGCTCGGAACATATTCGACGGTGATTCCCAAGAAGGCTTATAACTTCCTCAAGAACGACGTGCCGACAGTCGGCGCTACCGTCATCCTGTTTACAAACGCGGACCTTCCCGACGACGATGCCTATGCGATATTGAAGTCCATCAAAGACAATTTCCCCTATTTCTGCAACATCCACAGTTCACTTAAGGGACTGAAGTTCTCAGACCTTAAGGATACCGCCCCCGTGCCGCTTCACCCCGGCGCGGTGAAGTTCTTCAACGAAAACAAATAACCATTCGCTGAGTCCTGCCGCGTGAGCTCTTCCGGGCTTCCGCGGCGGACCGGTAAGGTTTCTATTATGAATTCTCAAAAATACAGCGTGATACAGGACGGCCTTGTGTATATCGACCACGGCCCCATCACTATGACTCTTGAGGCGCGCCGCTGCGGCCGGCCCTTTACGGAAGGCGCGGTGGCCGGAGCGGAGAAGGTTATGGAGATATTTGGCGAGTTCGCCGTCTATCTCGACTACCTGCGCCGGCCGGTTGCGGCGATTGCCTCGCTCCCCGAGAGCGCGCCGCGCGCCGTGCGCAAAATGACGGAATCGGTCATGATGCTCGGCTGTGATGATTTTACTCCGCTAGCCGCGGTCGCCGGCACGACCGCCGATTTCGCCGTCGAGGCGATGGCGGCCTGCGGAGCTGATTACGCGCTCGCCAACAATGGGGGCGATATCGCCTGGCGGATATCCCCGGAGCAAAGCGCGCCGTCATCCGTTCATCCTGACGAACATTTAAAATTTTCCCAGGAGGCATATCTGCGGACGCGTTTACCGCGGGATTTTCTGAAGGTCGGCCTGATAAGCGACATCAATAATGGGAGGGCGACCCATTCTTTGAAAATAAGATCGTTCAGCGAGATAACAGGGCTTGCCACAAGCGGAATGGGAGGACGCAGCCTGACGCGCGGCATCGCTTCGGCGGTGACGGCGCTCGCCTCCGATTCTTCGAAAGCCGACGCAGCGGCCACTGCGATCGCCAACGCCTGTTACTGCGACGATCCGGCCATAGAGCAATGCCGTGCCGAGGAGCTCGACTACGGAACGGATATCAGCGGGCTCCTCGTTACCAAGTCTGTGGGCAGACTGAGGAGCGGCAGCGCGGAACTTGCTCTTTCGGCCGGGGCCGGAAGGGCCGAAGAGTTGATCGGTAAAGGTATGATTTTAGGCGCGGTCATCTTTGTCGCCGGCGCCATGCAGGTAGTGAAAACGAAAGAGAGAGGAGACCTCTTCGAGGTCGCCGCATTGGTTTAGGTAATAAAGTTGTGGAGGGCTCTATATGGAGAAGTTTAAAAGTATCGGCTTGAAACAAAGCTTTGTAGACGCTCGGGAGAAGGTCACGGGAAGCGCCAGGTATCTTGACGACCTGGAATTCTCCGGCCTTCTGATCGGGAAGATATTACGCTCGCCCCATCCGCACGCGAGGATCGTGTCGATCGACACTTCCGCCGCCGAAGCGCTGCCTGGCGTGAAGGCGGTGATCACCGCAAAAGACTGCCCGCAGAACAAGTTCGGCATGGAAATCGCCGATGTCGACATGCTGGCGGTGGAGAAGGTACGTTACGTCGGCGACGAGGTAGCGGCGGTCGCGGCGGAGACGGACGAGACGGCGCGCGAGGCGCTCAAGCTCATTAAAGTGGAGTATGAGCTGCTGCCGGTCGTCGACGACCCGATGAAGGCGATGGAAAAGGATTCTCCGCTCGTCCATGTGGAGAAGGGGACGAACGTCGCGCGCGAGTATCATCTTCAGCGCGGCGATGTGGATGCGGATTTCGCCGCCTGTGATTATGTCTTTGAAAAGGAATTCAGCACGCACCGCGTCTCCGGCCTTTACCTCGAGCCGTTCGGCGCGGTCGCGCAGTGGGAATCGAACGGCCGCCTCACGGTATGGACGGGGCTGCAGTCCGCCTTCCAGGGGAGAAACGAAATCGCGAAGGCCCTTGGCATCAAACCGTCGATGGTGACGGTGAAGTCGCCCTTTATCGGCGGCGGTTTCGGCGCGAAGATCTGGATCAGGAACTTCCACCCCATCGCCGCGGTGCTCGCGAAGAAGACGGGACGGCCCGTGAAGATAGTGCTCACGCGCGACGAGGAGCAGTTGACGACGCGCCCGCGCATCGCCCCGCGCATGAGGGTGAAGCTCGGCATGATGAAGGACGGCACGATGGTCTGCAAGCAGGCGACGATCGTAGCCGACAACGGCGCTTACTCCTGGGCTGCCCCCAAGGTGCTGCTGAATCTTTCGATGCGCACCGACTGCCTTTACAGATATAAGTCCAGCAAATGCGACTCCTACCTCGTCTATACGAACCTCATCCCGACCAGCGGCTTCCGCGGCTACGGCAACAGCCAGATGCACTTCGCCGTTGAATCTTTTGTCGACGAATGCTGCCGCAAGGTAGGACTCGACCCCGTCGCGGTGCGCCTCAAGAACTGCGTTCACAAAGGCGATATGACGCTGCACCGCTGGCACATCAAGAGCTGCGAACTCTCCGAATGCATCAGGATCGCGGCGGAAAAGATCAAGGAAAACCGTCTGCCCGCCGAAGAGCAGAACGGACGCATCAAGCGCGGCGTAGGCGTCGCCTGCATGACGCACGTCTCCGGCAACCGCGGCGGCGATAAATTTGACGGTTCCTCCGCGATGATCCGTATTCACGAGGACGGCGAAGTCTTTATTTTCTCCGGCGAAGCCGATTTGGGACAGGGAGCGAAGACCGTCTTCGCGCAGATCGCCTCGGAAAAGTTCGGCGTGCCGATCAGCGACATCACGGTGATGCCGCTCGACACGGACGTCAGCCCCTTCGGTATGGGCACCTACTCCAGCCGCGTCACCACGGTGGGCGGCAAGGCCGTCTTCCTCGCGAGTGAAAAGGTTCTCGACCAGGTGCTGACGCTCGCCGCGGAGATGAGCAAGAGACAGCGCGACACGATGTATATGGAAAACGGCCTCATCAAGTGCAGCCGCGACCCGTCCATCCTGATGACGCTTAAAGAGGTCGCCGCGAAGGCGATCCGCAGCCGCGCCGGCGTGCCGCTGACGGCCTACGTCACCTATGATCCCCCGACGGAGGGCGCGGACAAAGACTTCTACGGCGACTACTCAAGCGCCTATTCCTTCGGCGCTCACGGCGTCGAGGTGGAAGTCGACACCCACACCGGCAAGGTGAAGGTGCTGCGCGTCATCGCCGTGCACGATGTCGGCAAGGTCATCAACGAGCTGGGGCTCAACGGCCAGATCACGGGCGGCGTAGCGCAGGGCATCGGCTGGTGCCTATATGAAAATATGCTCTTCAAGAAGGGCGTTCCCGCGACAAACGGCCTGCACGGATATACCTTCATGACGATCAAGGACATGCCTGCCGTCGAAGGAATCGCCATTGAGAGCAACGACCCAATCGGGCCTTACGGCGCGAAGGGAGTCGGCGAACCGACGCTGATCCCGACGGCCCCCGCCATCGCGAACGCGATCGAGGACGCCTGCGGCGTGCGCATACGCGATCTGCCGATCACCCCGGAAAAGCTTTACTGGGCGCTGCACGCTCCCAAAGAAAACTAAACGCTACGTCCGAACGTCCGAAACGTTGTAACTAACCCTTAATATCTGAATTGAGGTGCTGATAATTGAACAAATTATGGAAATTGCTGACGGAAGAGGGAAAAAAGCGCAAACTGACAGGCTTTGATGCGCTGACAGTGAAATACGTCGCCGTTATTATGTCTCTCTATCAGCTGGCCCAGGCGACCTTCCTGACGATTCAGCCCCAGATGCACTATGCGATACACCTGACGTTCATCATGGTGCTCTGCGCGCTGATATACACAAGGACCTTCCAGGCGCGCGAACGCACCAGCACAAGGATACCTATCGAAGACTGGATCTATGCGGCCATCCTCGCGGCCGCCGGCGCCTACTACTGCATGCAGATGGAGACCTACCTGACGCGTATGCCGATGGTGGACGAGCTCTC
>CAKSWL010000016.1 GCA_934511335.1 uncultured Cloacibacillus sp.
CGGAAAAGATCGGCGGAAAATAGAAGAAGGACAAGAGGGACTCCCGCCCGCGCGGCGGGAGCGCTCCTTGCGAGCGGCCCCCTATGTCTCTTATGGCCGTATCTTTACTTTATATTTTGCGGCGGCCCTTGGGGCCGCCGCTGCTATTTGCCTATATTCTTTTGCGGCGGCGCGGCAAATGTTTAGCGCGTCCCTATGGCAGAGATTCAGACGCTGTGCCAGCGTGATCCGGGAGATCCCGCGCGGCCGGCGCGGCACAATATGAAGACGCCCCCACCGCGCAGTGAAAGCGAAAGGGGCGTCCTGTTCGGTATTTTTATGGGCTTGGGTCCGCCCTTATTTTTCCTTTATGGGAAAATGTTTCCGCGCCTGGTTCATCAGCTGTACGCCCATGACTGGTTCGAGCTGTTTCCAGTTCTCCATTATCGCCGTGCGCAGCACCAGGAGCTGTGCGTCGGTGTAGGTGAAGACCTGCACGCCGTTTTTCTTCATCAGCTCGAGGTTTCTCTTGTCGTTCTGCTGCGCCTGTTCGATCGACTTCGCGGAGGCCTTCGCCACTTCAGCGTAAATCACGGCGAGGTCGTCTTCGCCGAGGCGGTCCCAGCTCTTCGCGCTCATCAGATACGACTCCGTCTCCTGCGAGTAATTGAGCTGGTACCAATATTTCATTATCCCCTTGAGCTCCGTCAGCGCCGCGCCTGTTGAGATCGAGGAGACCGCGTCGCAGGTGCCGTCCTGCATAGAGCGGGCGATATCGGAGTATGGCAGCGCGATGGTCCGGTAGCCTTGGGCCTCCGCCGCCGATTTGTAGACGTTCATGAAGGGGACGCGCGCGAGCACGCCCTTGTTGACGCTGGGGACAAGCGGTTCACGGATCGGTTTTTTGGATGCGATGCCGGTGAGTCCCTCGATGTTGAAGCCAAGGAATTTCACACCTAGGCGCGTGTTGTATTCGTCCATCTTCTTTGAGAGCCAGCTTCCCGGCGCGAACTCTTTTTTGAGGACGCTGTAATTGGCGAAGGCATTTAGATAGACGAGCTCAAGACGCGGGTCGAACTGGCTGGGCACGGAGATGAGGGCCATATCAACGGCGCCGCGCATGAGATCCTCATAGATTATCGTGTAGTCGCCGAGCTTGTTTGCGGGGAAGACTTCGATCTCGACGCGGCCGCCGGTCCGCTGTTTCACGCCGTCGGCGATCTCGCGCATGAACTTGGTAGCGCTGTGATCTTCGGGGAACTGGCCGGCGAAGCGGAGCTTTACTTCGGCCGCTTCGGAACATGAAGCGAGAAACAGAAACAGCATCATGACGCAGAGCGAATTTTTGAGACTCTTCATAGTACAAACCTCTCCTTTATGTTGTTTTTAACTGTCCGCAAGGTCAATTGCGCATCTACCAGAGAGATAATCACCGGCACGGAAAACCAGCCGGTCATCAGAGGGTAAATCCGCTAATATCCCTTACGATTGTAACATGAATATCAACATAGCGCCAATACCGGATAAATGGAGGCCCCACTCGACGCCCGCCCCGCGCCGGCCAACAGTACCCCAGTCTCAGCAAAAGCCGCCGCCGAGCCCATGCGCCGCAGTTTTATTTTTTATTTTGTGATGTTTTTGAATTGTTGGAAGTTTTCTGCCCCACGGCACCGGTTCAGCGGTTTTATCTTTGTGTGAAAACCCTGAACCTGTGCTTGCCAAAACGCCCGCGGGCGTAAAAGTGAAACATTTTTGTTACCGTGGTGCTTGGTCGGACCGACTACCTGGACTTAAATACGATATGCTCTACGGGAACGCCGTCTTTCATCTCGGCCGCCTTGAAGCTGCCCTCCGGCGTCATCCAGTAGGCTACGCCGCTGATGTACACGAGTTTATTGCTCATCCGTCCACCTCCTTGTTAATATTTATGGAGGTCTCCCCCCACAGCCAACCATTCTACATGTTTTTCACAAATTGTCAAACGTATGGGCCGCAGCGAAAGAGATAGATCTCAAATATGCAGCGAAGCAGGCGCGGAGTTATTCCGGAAGAGAGGCCGTCGCGCCTGCGCGTGGCGCGGCGGCGATACTCCGGAAGATCGTTTTTATCATCTGTCTCTGTACGCGCCCGTGCTTTATGAATGGACAGCAGGCCCGACGGCGCGGCCATGGCGGTCGTTTTTATTCTTCCGCGCCGCAGAAGGTTTCCAGTTCGTAGTCTTTGTAGATCCCCGCTTTGCGTTTTTTTGTCGCGTTGTCGCTGCGGAAGGTGCCGCCGACGATGTTTTTGTAGCCTTTTTTGCGGATGATGCCCTTGATGTATTCAAGGTTAGGGCAGCGGTCGTGGTGGTAGTTGTCGGTGGCCATACAGGAGGCTATGTGTACGGCGACTTCGTCTTTTTTGAGGTCGGTCTGGCGCGCCAGTTTGTTTGAGAAGTGCTCGAGGTGGGAGGCGATGCTGCCGCCGCAGCAGCCGCCGCAGGTAAAGGCGATGTAGCGCGTGCCGTGGGGGTAGCCGCAGTCTTTGAAGAAGCCCTCCCGGTCGTAGAAGCATTTCGTGCAGGCAAAACCGCTGCACCTGAGCCTTGCGATGTCGCACTGGATGATGACGACGAATTTGATGTCCATCTCTGATCCCCTCCGCGATAATTATTTAGAGCCGCTGATTATATGAGCCATTCTCGTCACGGGCGGGCCCCGGCCGTTGCGGGGGTATCAATTATACGCCTTGCGCGCCGCTTTCGACCTGCCCGTTCAGCTCCTGACACATCTGATAGATGAACCGACCGATTTGCACGAAATCATAGGTTTCGGCTTTATGTCTGCAATCAGCGGGAGGTACGTCGGTTATTGTTCCGGCTGATTTTCAATCAATCAGACTTTCCTTAAGCTTATGTTATCCCTGCGTCTGTGATTATACTCTCCGCCGCCGGTTTTGTTCAAGCGGGAACGCCGTTCGGTCGTGATAAAGGCGCCGGGGCTTTTTTAATGGCGGCGTCAAGCGGCCGGCGACGCCGGGGGCGCTTTTTGCGCTTACCTGGAAATGGGCTTGGAAGGCCGCGGCTGTTTTAGTTTTTACGCCGCCTCTCAGCCGCTTTCCTCCAGCAGCGGCAGGCCGTCCGTCTCCGCGCCGGCCGGTTTTTTCACGGTTATCTCTATTTCGTCCACGGCGCCGTATTCGTCGGCGGCCGCGATTTTGTGTCTGCCCGCCGTCATCGTCCATGTGATGGGAGCGTCTGCGCTGGAATCTCCGATCAATTCGCCGTCGGCGAACCAGTAGACGGTGCCCCTGCCGCCTTCGGAGAAGAGGGCAAGTTTTGCCGCTGCCGCGTCTTTTGTATAGGACGCTCCGTTTTTGGGCGCTGTGATGACGAGGCGTTTTTCCGCCGCCGCGCCGCCGCGGCCGGCAAAGAAGTTTTCCAGCTCCGCGGGCCATGTTATTTCGACCTTGCCGCCGACCGCGGTGTGGAGCGTGCAGGGTTCGCTGTCCGACACGCCCTCGATGAAGAGGTCTCGGCGTCCCTGCGGGCACCATTGGTTTCGCGGCGCGCCGGAGAGGGCGCAGAGCTCTTTTTTGACGACGGCGGGCGGCAGCGTAAACCAGGGCTCGCCCTTTTCGGTCAGTTTGAGCATGATCCTGACGGCGGAGGGGGCGGCGGCCCGGAGCCCGACGAGGCAGCGGTGCGGCCTGCCGCTAGGGTCGCCGAACCAGACGACGAGGGTCCATTTTTTGGTGACGGCGGCGGTCCAGGCGTCGCGCAGCCCATATGAGGTGCCGGTTTTGAAGGCGATGATTTTGCCGTCGTCGCTGGCTTCGCCGTAGCGCGGCAGGTTGCGGCGGGTGTCTTTGAGGATGTCGATGGTGAGCGCGGCGCCCTCTTGTGAGAGGACTCTTGTCCCGACGGCGGGTTTCGCCGTTTCTCGCCATTGGAGCGGGGCGTCGAGGCCGCCGGCGGCGAGGGTACGGTAGGCGCGCGCCAGCTCGAGCGGCGAAACTTCGCAGCCGCCGAGCGCAAGGCTGTCGCCGTACCATTCCGCCTCGCGCGTCAGCCGTGAGAAGCCGAGGCGGCAAAAGAGGCCGAGGACGTTCGCGGCGCCGGCGCGGCGGAAGAGGCGTACCGCGGGAACGTTGAGGGAGTCGGCAAGCGCCGCCCGCGCCGATACGGGGCCGCGGTAGAGGCGGTCGAAGTTGCGCGCCCCGCCGCCCGCCGGATGCTGCGGGACGTCGGCGATCATCGTCGCCGGCGTCGCCAGCCCCAAATCGAAGGCGAGGGCGTAGACGAAGGGTTTCAGCACGGAGCCGGGAGAGCGCGGCGAAAGGGCGCAGTCCACCCAGGAGGCGTCGCCGTCCGCGCCTTCGCGCACGTTGCCGACGTAGCCGCGCACTTTGCCGCTCTCGTTTTCCACGAGGACGGCCGCCGCGGTGACGCCCTGCTCCAGGCCGCGGAGCGCCGCCGTCAGCTCTGAGGAAAGCAGCCGCTGCATGGCGCTGTCAAGCGAGGAGCGGAAGCGTCCGTAGCGGTCTTTCGCCTCTTTAGCGCCGCCGTAACGCGCGGCGGCCTCCGCCGCCTGGATATGGGCGGAGGAGATGGGCCGCCGTTTTGTGGGGATCGGTTCGGCCTTGGCGCGGCGCGCCTCTTCCGCCGAGGCTGTACCGCGGCGGAAGAGGGTGTCTATTAAGCGGTCGCGCAGCGCCCGCGCCCTCTCGGGATGGCGGTCGGGGCGGTAGTAGGCAGGGCCTCTCAGGATGCCGGCCAGCAGCGCCGCTTCGGCAAGCGACATTTCTTTCGCGGGTTTGCCGAACCACGAGCGCGCGGCGGCTTCCACGCCGCGTGTGTTGCCGCCGAAGGGAACGCTGTTGAGGTATGTTTCCAGGATTTTGTCTTTGTCCATGAAGAATTCCAGCGCCGCCCCTTGGGCGAATTCGACGGCCTTGACGGCGGGGGTGCGCGGGCGTTCGACGGCGAGGCGCACGACCTGGCTCGTGATCGTCGACGCGCCGGAGACGACGCGGCCGCCGGTGAGGTTCTGCCACGCGGCGCGCGCGATCGCGGCGCTGTCGATACCGCCGTGGAGGTAGAAACGCCGGTCCTCTAGCGCCACAACAGCCGCCGGCATCCAGCGTCCCATTTCCGCTAGGGGGACGGGCAGATGCCATTCCCCCGCTTCGGAGAGAAAGCCGCGCAGCGGCAGGCCGTTTCTGTCCGTCACGACGAGCGAGGCTGGGCGGTCTATGACGGCCTCAAGCGGAAAGGTGAGGACGAGCGCCGCCTTGGCGGCGAGCAGGAGCGAAAGGATGATGAGGGCCGCCCGTTGGGGCAGCCTCTTTTTTTTGAAGCGTTTCCATGCCGCCGCCGGCAAAGCGCGGGCGGCGGCGAGGTTTTTTTTATTTAGGGGCATTTATCGCGATCGTGCCGCCGCCGCTGACGCTTGAGATGCCGGGGTCGTACATGCATTCGGCGTATATCTGCGGCGAGGCGAAGAGGCCCTCGGTCACCGCGCGCAGCGAGTAGTGCCAGGAAAGCGGCCTGCGCAGTTCTTCGATGAAGAGCAGGAGGCGGTCGTCGCGTATCTCCGCGCGCACGCCGCCGGCGTTTTCTTCACCGGCTCCCGTCAGGCGCGGATTTTCTATCTCAAAGCCCGCAGGCAGCGGCATGACGGCGACGACGCCGCGCAGGCTGCCGGCCTTGGGCGTGATCGTGACGGCGGCGGTCAGCGCCTCGCCGCGCGTGACTTTTTTGGCGATGAGCTTTCCCTGCCTGTCGGCGACGCGCTGGCGTATCTCGATGCCGTCGTCTTTCGCCGGTATCGCGCCCGCGGGGATGTATGAGAGGCTCCACGCCGTGTAGAGGCGCGCCGTGCCGTTGTTTTCCGCCCGGTAGCCGCCGAGCTCTCCGGCGGAGACGCTCCGGCCGTTTTCGTTTATCGTGCCAACGATCTTCGCGCCGGGTTCTTTTATAAGTTTGCCAAAGGTTGCGCCGCCGCGCGGCTGCGCCGCAAACCAGCGTCCGAGCGCGATCATCGAAAAGCCGCCCTCCTGCGTGCTGCAGCGTCCCCTGTCTTTGAGCTCTTTCAGCAGCCCTGAAGCGGAGGCGGCGGCTCCGGCTCCCGCGGGGTCTATGTATGTCGCGGCAAGCAGCGAGAGAGCGCTGTTGCGGAGGCTGGAATCGTAGTTCTCATTTTTGCCCGCGATCTCTTTCAGCGGCACGCCCTTTTGCCCGGTGATCTTTTCCGCCTCTTTTTTATCTCCCGCGGCGGCGTAGGCGCAGGCGAGCAGCAGCCGTCCGGCGGGCTCCATCTCTCCTATTTTGTCGCGCAGGCCCTCCATCCAGCCAAGCGGCGGTTCGCCGGCGATGGTGAGGACGAAGGAGGCGTAGGCGCGGCGCGTCAGCGTTTCGCGCCAGGCGGCGTCGCTGTCGTCTCCCGGCATGACGGGCAGCAACGCGCGCGCGTAGTCGACGGTGGCCTTTAGGGCGTCGGGCGATACTTTGCCGCCCATGCGTTTTGCCTCAAGCAGGAAGTGGGCCCCGTAGAGGCTGTCCCACGGCTGCGACCACGATTCGCCGCTCCAGCGCGGGAAGCCGCCGTCGTAGTTCTGCATACTCTCTATTTTACCGATGCGGCGCGCGAGCGCCTCTTTGTCTGCAAGAGCGGGGTCGGTGTGTTTGACGAGTTCGGGCTGTACGAGCAGCGGCCAGGCGGCGGAGACGGTCTGTTCAAAACAGCCGTAGGGGTAGGTAACGAGGAAGTCCGCGAGGGCCGAGAGCGATATCTGCGGCATCGCCGAGAGCATCACGCGCCCCTGCGCGAAGTCCGCCCTTTGGCCTTTTTTCGGCAGGCTGAAGGATAATTCCTTTCCCGGTTCGATCACCGCCGAATGGCTTTCCGTGACGCGCGGCGCGGCGGGGCGTATGGGAAGTTCGATCGTCTTTTCGATCGCGCCGCCTTTGCCGTCCGACCATTCCGTCCGGTAGGTCGTTTTAGCGACGCCCGCGCCCTTCGCCTCGTAGGAGATCGGCACGCTGGCGGAGCCGCCCCCCTTGATCGTCACCGTCAGGCTCTCTTTCCCGCCGGATATCGCCAGCTCCGCGGCGCCCTTCCGGCTTTGCGCTGAGAATTTGACGGTAAGCTCGCGCGGCGTCATGTTGAAGAGCTGTACGTTCGCCGTGAATTTGTCGCCGGGGGCGGCGAAGCGCGGCAGCGATATTTCCGCCGTCACGTCGCGCCCTATCTGGGTCGCGGATTCGGCGGCGCCCTCCGCCTGCGCGGTGGCGGCCACGGCCATGATGCGGGCCTTGCCGGAGAATTCGGGGATGTCGAACTCGACTTCGCACTTGCCGCCGGCGTCGGCGCGGGCCCTCTTTATCAGCGAAAGCATCTTGAAGCGGCGCGCCTGTACGGGGTTGAGGCTGGATTTCATCATCATGCCATCCTCCATGCCGCCGCCTCCGGCCGTCAGCAGCGGGGTCGCCGGTTTTTCCGGCGTGATGAGCGCGCCGTAGAGGTCGTAGGTCTCCATTCCCGGCATCCGGCGGGCGGTGAAAT
This sequence comes from uncultured Cloacibacillus sp., assembly GCA_934511335.1. GTDB lineage: Bacteria > Synergistota > Synergistia > Synergistales > Synergistaceae > Cloacibacillus. Next base: position 7,524 of record CAKSWL010000016.1, read on the forward strand.
AACCCCAGGGGTCGGGGGTCTTGTATCCCGTGAGGCCTAAGATGGTCTCGTCGACGAGCATCACCGTGAGGTCGGCGGCCGTGCCCCTGCCGGCGCTGTCTCGCACCGTGAGGGCGATTTTGTTTTTACCTGGCTCCAGTCTCGGCGCCTTGGCGATCTCCACGCTGAGGCGGCTGCCGCCGTTGTCGGCCGCAAGCGGCGCGATGCCGAAGGCGCGTGCGGGGGCGCCGTCTTTTTGCGCCGGACGCACGACCTGGGCTGTGATCCAGGCGTTGGGGCGCATTTCTTTGGTAACCTTGAGGGAGAATTCTGCCTCCGCCGTCCCCTTGCCGCCGCGCAGGGAGCGAGTCTCGTTCCAGAGGACTTCCGTCGTCTCCGCGTCGATCAGCAGCGCGCCCGCGAAGGGCGATCTTACTTTGATCTTGGCCGTCTCTCCCGCTTTGTATATCCTCTTGTCGGTCGTTATCTCCGCCATATCGGGGAAGGAGGCGCCTTCGCCGCCGGATGCGCCGTAGACGTAAACCACCGCCGAGGCGCGCGACCTACCGTCCGGCGTCTCTACGCGAAGGAGGTATTCTCCGGCCTCTTTGAGCGTCACGGAGGCGGAGCCGACGCCGCCGGAGAGCGGCACCGCGCCTTCGCCGCGCGGTATCAGCTGCTCCTGCATCTCTTTCGTTATCCTGCCGTCGTTTTCAAATACCACCGCCTGCCGCACGCGGCGGAAGAGCGAATATTTCATCTCTTCGATGGCGGCGGCTTTGCCGTCCGCTGTGACCGCCGCGGCGCGGAACGAGAGCGGCTTGCCGGGGACGGCCTCGCGCGGCGCGTCGATGCCGGCCATCACCTCCGCGGGGTACCAGGGGACGGTGACCGTCTTGTATGTCCAGCGCCCCCCGTCGTCCATGACGCCCGCGCGTATCGAGAGGTCAAGCATCGAAGGGGCGTTCCAGGCGCCGCCCCTGACGGCGGCTTTGCTCCGTCCCTCCGCGTCGAGCGCGCCTGAGGCGATGAAGCTCGATTCGGGGGTAAATTTTTTATCCGCCTCCCTGAAAGAGAAGGCCCGCCAATCTTTATGCGTGAACGTGCGGTCGACGGTGCGAAGCTCGACCTCCCACTGCAAACCCGCGGCGGGGGTCCCAAAGGTGTAGCGGCCCGCTACCGCAAGCTCGGCTGCCTCTTCCCCGATTATCGCCGCGGGCGTTGCCGCCGCCTCTACGAAGAGCCGCGGAGCGGCAAATTCCTCAACGTATATTTCTTTATAACCGAGCGAATCGCCGCCGCCCGGCGTGAAAAGAGCGATATTCCACGGCCCCGTCGGGGCGTCCGCAGGGATGTCCAGCCGCGCGGAGAAGACGCCTTCGTCCGTGAGCTTCGCGCTCTCCGTCCTCCAAAGTTTGCCGTTCGGGGAGAATACCTTCATCGTGAGCGGGAAGGGCGTCGGCGCCAGCCCGTCGGTCCCGCGCACGATGGCCTGCACCGGTACGCTCTCGCCGGGGCGGAAGATGTCCCGCGGAGTGTAGCAGTAGGCGGAATAGCCGCTGTAAAGCCACGGGCTGCCCGCGGTGTCGAAATCGTCGCTGCCGTTATAGAGGCCGCGCTCAAAGCGGACGTAGGAGGCATCGCCGTCCTTTTCCGCAAGCGCGATGACCGGCGCACCATTTTCTCCGGTATCTTTCAGGGATATTTTGGCGATCCCCTCCCTGTCCGTCTTTCCCTCTCCGACAAGCTGATTGGACCACGACCAGAGGGTGACGCGCACGCCGGAGAGCGGCTTGGCCTCCGAGACGGAGAGCACTCGTGCGAACGCCGAGTTCTGGCCGAGCTTCACGGTGAGGCCGAGGTCGGTCACATTGATCGTCTGGCGGCTCTCACTCCACTCCCGAAAGCCGCGCCCTTGGGCTGCGACGAGAAAGACGCCCCTGCGTCCCGCAAGCAGCGGCTTGAGGTCCAGCGCGCGGCGCGCCGTTTCGTTCGGTTTTGATTTTACGAGATATTCCTTATCCGCGATGAGGCGCGAAAGGTCTGTCGGGTAGCCTCCCCAGCTGCTGCGCATCGCTATGGGGATGTTGTTGTCGTAGAGCTGCCAGACGAGAACGTTGATCTTGTCGAAGTTGACGCTCTCCAGCGGTATCCTCATCGATTCCGCCGGAGAGAGCACCCGTCCGGGGTCGGGGAAGCGCACCTGCGCCTCTATGTCGGGAAAGATGAAGGCGCGGCTCCAGTCCGCCGCCAGCGTCCGCCCCGCGGCTCCCCGGCCGCCCGCGGAAGGCAGCCCCTTTTTGACGGTGACCTTGACCCGCTCCTGCGGCTTGAAATCGCCCGCGATCAAGAAGCCGCCCTCTTTCGGCTCCACCGTAAACTTCGCGGCGGGCGAGAGCTCGATGAAGGCCGCCGCCTTCGCGAGATCGACGGGGGCGGTCGTATCGATCCAGACACGGCCGCCGCCCATTTCAGAGATCGCGCCGGAATCGCGCAGCTCCATGACCAGCGAACGCTTCAGCTTGACGGAGAGGGGCTTTTCCAGCCCAAGCGGGCCGGCCTCCGAGGGCAGTCCGGCGGCGAGGCGAAGCTCCACCTCCTTTTCCGAGAGTCCTTCGACCGCGAGCCTGATCTTTTTAGAGGGCGGCCCCTGCGTGATGGAGAAATTCAGCGGACGCCCCGCGGCGGTCCTTACCTCCGCGTAGCCGCGCAGGCGGGCGGGCGAGACCGGCAAAGAAAATTCAAGCTCGAAAGAGGCGCCGCCTTCGGGGTCGAAATCTATCTGCTTTACGCCCTTGAAGGCGAGCGCCGGCGTATTGAAAGAGAAGTTCTGCGCGCCGGCGAGCGGTCGTCCCTCGCGGTCGCGCAGGCCGCTCTTTGCCGTCGCCGTGTACCCGGTGGCGGCGGACAGCCGGCCGCCGTTGGGGACAAGGACGAATGTTGAAGCGTCGCGCCACTTGCCGGAGCCCGCGATCGGCGGCGAGAAGGTAAACGGATAATCGGCGGCCTTGAGCACGCGCCCGACGACGTCCTCCGAGACCGCCTCATGGCTGAAAACGGCCTTTATCTCCGCGCCTCCTGCGACCGTCCCCTGCGGCGAAAAGGAGCGAATGAGAAAATCCCTCTCTCCTACGCCGAGGACCGGCGCTGCGATGAAAAACAGAGCCGCCGCGGCAAACGCCAGCGCCGCGAACAAAACTCCTGACCGATATCTCTTATCTCCCATCGTGAGACCTCCGTATATAAATAATATCATGCTGCTGAGAGGACATTAGAAACAAAGATATTTTAAGCATAAAAGACCGTTTCTCCTAAAAGCAGCTGTTCTTACTTATATGATATGCAATCACATATATTTCGTCTATAAAAATATAAAAGTTAGCGCGTTACTAAAAATTAATGTCATAAGTTTGAATGTATTTTACAAGCACATTGGCGACAGAGATCACTGATCTTAGAGAGACCTTCTCGTTGACCGCTGAGGAATACTCGCCGGGGCCGTAGATCAAAAACGGTACGCCGGTCCGGGGGATAACGTGGGCAGCGTCGCCAAAAATATTAAGCCCTGTAAGGACGCTTTTTTTATTCATTGATAACAAAGTATCGGAAAACCTTTTTACCATAGCAGAGTTTTCAGGAATGTAGACGCTGTTTTGTACTTTAAGAACTTCTATTTTGATATTGATGCCGCCAAAGGTCTTTGATAACTCTCTGGCGATGTCATTATGTAAATTGATAATAGCTTCCGGATCCTGATATGGCATGAATCTGATGTCAATTGTGGCCGCGGCATAGGGAGGAATCTGATTCACTTCACCAATTCCGCTGTTGAATTGAGTGATAGTGCAGCTTGGTAATCCGAGCAGAAGATGCTTTTTATTTTTTTGACCTATTACAGCTTTACGAAGTCGCTGACAGAACAAAATAAGCGCTTCGACTGCGTTTGCTCCGCTTGCTGGAGATGCGGAATAACTTGTGGCGCCAGTTACCTCTACTTTCGTCCAAAGAGCGCCTTTTTGTGATATGCCAATCTTTTCTTTCGTTGCGTTGGTAAATATCGCTTCGATGACTCCCTTGAGGTAGCCTTTTTCAGCTATTTCGATGGCGCCAAGCCCGTCCCCGGTACCGTCCGCGGTAAGACACATCAACACGGATAACGGCGGCGGTGTTTTGCTAAGCGCCGTCATGGCTAATATCGCTGAAGTTACCCCTCCTTTCATATTTGCCGCACCCTTGCCGTGGATTGCGCCGTTTACATAATCCGCAGAGAAGGGAGGGTGCTCCCAACTGTCCATGCCAATATTTTTCACTGTGTCTAGATAGCCAAATATGGCAATTTTTTTATCAGGCACCCGCCCCTTTATCTCAACTATCAAGGAGCCTCTATTGTTTCCGTGGTCAATTATGGACGATTCTATTTTTGCCGAAAAGAGAGATGAGATATATTTTACGGCATCCATCTCGTACCCCTCCGTATGGTTTGTGCGTATCCTGATAAGTTGCTGCAAAATTGCCAGCGCGTTTTCCGCAGTAGGGACTCCGTCTTTATTTTTTTTCATCGGGGAAACCTCTTTCCATGTAAATTTTATAGAGTCTCAATGCTATAGAAATGTCAAAACGTGTTTCATGATTTTCGATATCGTATCCATTTTCCGTAAGAATGTCACGGATTTTTTTGTAACGATACTTTATAGTATTATAATGGCATGAAAGATACTCTGCTGTGCCGGCCAAATTCCAATTGTTCGCATCAAGACCTCCCAATGTCTCTATTAGATATTCATGCCCTAAAAAAGGGGAGAGGATTTCATTGTGAAAATCAATCGCGTCTTGAGAGGCGGCGCATCTTCCTATCAATCTAAAAGCGCCGGTGTCGGTCCAGAAAATGATGTTGCCCCTCTTATTAGAATAGATTTTTGCGTAAAGAACGGATTGAGATGCCTCGTAATAACTCTTTTTTAATAAAAGTAATGAAGAGTATACTTTGCCGCACCCCCAATGAGTTGTCTTGTCCTGAAGCGTCTCATTCTTTGAAATTTCTGAATTTACCTGATTGACGATCATACGGATATCTTTTTCCAATGTTTCCGCGGAAGGAATCCTTTTCAGCGCAAGAATGCAAGAAAATAAAGCTCCGTCGTGATAGATGTACGAATCAGGGTAGAAATTGCTGACTTTATTGGTAAGAAGCTCTTCTATATAGATTTCCTCATCTTTTGTAAGATATTGGAAATTGGCGGACAAGACCACCATACTCCATGGAAATTTTATTGAAAGTAGTCTTAAGCGGCTTGACAACGATTCGTGACTCGTAATTTTACCTGCTATGAGTTCCGAAAACAAATTGCTTGTTATTCGTGCCTCGTGTGTCTTTTTTGTTATTGTTTGTCTCAATAATAATTTGATCGCCAGCAACACGGTCTCTGTTAAGTTTCTGCTGTCTTCTGACAGTTCCGTCGTTTTATCAACGATAAGATACCCACGCACAACGCTGTTTTCTGTTATTTGTCGTATTTTATATCTCTTTGCCGTTTCATGTAGGGGACAAGACCTTACCGTGCTTAAAAAGTCTTGTGATTCCGAGTAAGCGATAGTCTTTAATGTAATGTTGTCCTTATACGAAAAACTATGTCCGGAAATTTCAAATGCTTCGCGCAAAACGTTGCTGATATCTGTTTTCTCTAAAAGCCCCACCATCTTGTCCGTCGTCCATATCATTGTGGTTCTCCTCTCTTTGTTGTTACGAAAAGGTAGTAATATTATATCAAAAATGGAATTTTAAAGGATTAATTTTTATCCTATTAGGATATATTTATATTTTATTTTTGTCTTGTATTTCCGATGACAAAATAGAGATGCCATTATATATTTTAGTGGCATGAAGTAGTTATAGCGCGAAAAAGCTAAGGGGCTTTTGGCCAAAGAGGTACGGTTTTTTTGTTAGCTGTTACGAAAAATATGTAACCATGACGGCTTGATGATTGTTACTAAAGATCCAGATGCCCCAAGCCTGGCAGAAGAGGGGGATGTGCATACGGCAGAATTCTATTTGATTGATGTTTTTACGAAGTAATTTGGCGCCTTAGAGCTGATTGTGCAAAAGCGTTTTGTTTTTTTAGGACATATGGTTGATAGGTCATCTGAGAATACTAGCTTGAAATGGAGGAGATTTGTATGAAAACAATAGAAAGAATGTTGATAACATTAAGCTTCGTTTTGATTTTCGTCTCTTCGGCAATGGCAGCAGATACCATTAAAATCGGTTTTCTGGCTTCTTTAACAGGAGAGGGATCCACTTTTGGGCAGGAACAGGTGAGGGGTGCCAATATTGCGATAGACGAAATCAATGCCGCGGGGGGGATCGACGGGAAAAAGCTGGAATTCGTTGTTTACGATGACAGAGGAAGGCAGGAAGATGTGATTGTGTCCGCCCGCCGCCTGATCGATGACGGTGTACAGGTTTTAGGAGGCGCGAACAGCAGCGGAATGGTAATGGCGTTAGCTCCGATATTGGAAAGGGCCCGTGTCCCGCTTGTTTCTCCATTTGCCTCTAACCCTGCGGCGACTTTCGACGCCAAGAAAAAGAAAGTTCGCCCATATGTGTTTAGACTCTGCGCGACGGATCCTTGGCATGGGACGGTTATGGCCGACTACCTTTTTAAGAAATTAGGAATCAAAACAGCCGCATTGCTGCATGACGTAGGCAGCGAATCTTCGGAAGGCGTAAAACAGTTTTTTGTTGAACGTTACACGCAGTTGGGCGGAAAAGTATTTTCATATGGTTATAGATCTGGAGATGTCGACTTCAGGGCACAGCTGACGAAGGCTAAGGCTACCGGCGCCGGCGCCCTTGTGATGCCTTCCATGTATAAGGAAATGGGGCTGATGGTAAAGCAGGCGGCGGAACTGGGCTGGAAACCGGCTTTGCTGGGCGGCGACGGATTTAGCATGACGACGTATGAAATAGCCGGCGATACGATGAATAACAGCTACTGGTCCAGCAATATGGATTTAGAAAACCAGAGCGTTCAGGAGGTTTTGGCAAAATATGAGAAAAAGTATGGCGCAAAAGAGGCGGAATACACAAGCGTGGTCATGGCATATGACATAATTTACGCAATTACAGATGCTATAAAGAGAGCCGGAAAATATGATGGAGAAAGCATAAAAAATGCCATTGAAAAAACAAACGATCTCCAGCTTGCACATTTTAAACTTACGATGGATCCTGCCACACACGACCCTCTTGCAAAGCCGCTCGTTATTCAGCAGTTTCGCTCCGGAAAAATGTATTACGTAGAGACATGGGAGGTCAAGTAAAAGAAGTTTATTGCGCAGACAGGCTCAATTGATTTGATAGAAAAATAGATTTTTTGTGAGGTGGATATCATGGCTGTCAGTAAAAACAAAGTAGCGTTCTTTAATGGAAAAATTAGACCATTTGCAGATCATAGACAGGCAGAGGCGATACTTATCGACGAGGGGAAAATTACCGCAATCGGTCAGGCAAGTTATGTCGCGGCAAATTGCGATAGTTGTGTACGAAAAGTAGACCTTAAAGGGCGTACTGTACTCCCAGGTTTTTACGACAGCCATATCCACCTCATGGAAACTTCTAAGGTTATGGATGAAACGTGGCTCGGCAACGTCAATTCGATAGATGAAATGATTGAGATAGGCCGCAAGGATGCCGAAACAATCCAAAGTAAATCTGAATGGATTCTAGGCAGAGGCTGGGACCAGGAAAGGTTCCCCGGCAAAGTCTATCCCACCAGGCATGATTTAGATAAAATAAGCTCCGAGCGCCCTATTCTTTACCAGCGCTGTTGCGGCATCGTCGGCGCTCTCAATACAAAAGCGCTCGAGATAGCGAAAATTGATAAAAACTTTAGCATAAAAGGCGGCATAGTTGACAAAGACCATAATGGCGAACTGACGGGGATCGTTCGCAGAGAAGCCCTTGACGGTTGGGTAAAAAAACTGCTTCCTAAGATCACACATGAAAGAGCGAAGTCCCTTTTAAAGAGAATGGCGCGGCTATGCGCGGCGGCAGGAATGACGTCAGCACAATCGGATGATTTGATTATGGTTCTCAATGATGTGGATTTTCTTGACGACGCCTATTCAAAATTGGCCGAGGCAGGAGAACTTTCATTAAGAGTAGGGCAGCAGTATTTACTGAGAAATATGGATATGTTGAATCCATTTATTGCCCAGGGGCGCAGGACAGGCGATGGAGGGGAATTATTCTACACCGGCCCGTTGAAAATTATCGCCGACGGTTCTCTGGGGTCGAGAACAGCGGCCCTTACGGAGAGCTATAATGATGCGCCGGAAACAAAAGGGCTTTTCGTCCATAGCGATGAGGAGCTTTTGGAGATGATGACTCTTGCTCACATGAGCGACATGCAAATGGCCGTGCACTCCATAGGAGACGCGGCAAGCATTAAAGTTCTCGATATCATTGAATCTCTTCAAAAAAAACATACCAACCCGTGGAAACACCGTATAGTACATTGCCAGATAGGAAACCAGGAAATTTACAAACGAATGGCGAAGTTGGGGGTTAATGCCGACGTACAGCCCCCCTTTGTTGCGAGCGAATGGCGTTGGGTCAAAGATAGAGTTGGAGAAAAAAGAGAAAAAGAAAGCTATGCATGGAAATCCCTTCTCGATGCCGGCGTAGAACTGGGAGGAAGCAGCGATTCCCCTGTGGAGCCTTTTGCTCCGCAGGGCTTTCTCTGTTCCGTTAATCTGCTGAAGTTCAAATCGGGAATTTCCTGTATTTCCCCGGCGGCAGGCCGATACGGTCAGTGAACGCGCCGATAAAGCGCGCTTCGCTTTTAT
>CAKSWL010000017.1 GCA_934511335.1 uncultured Cloacibacillus sp.
GGCGTACCGCCTCTACGCCAACGCCGTCGCCTTTCCGCGCATCGTCGCGGCGGTCTGCGACGAAAGATGCCGCGCCGGCTGCCCGCGCGGGGGGGCGGGCGGCGCGGTAAACCTGAAGCTTCTTGAAAAAGCCGCCGTGACCTATGCGGCGAGGACGGCGCCCAACAGCTATAACATGCCCGCGAAGGGCAAAAGCGTCGCGGTGGTAGGAGGCGGCGTAAGCGGTCTGGCCTGCGCGCTGCGGCTCGCGAATAAAAAATACGACGTGACGGTGTATGAAAAGAAAGGCCGCATCGGCGGACATCTATGGGAGATACTTTCTCCCGATATTTTTATGAAAGACATCGAAGAACAGTTTTCCAAAGAAAAGTACCGCCTTTTGCTTGATACGGAGGTAAAGGGCCTTGACGATATAAAGGCGGCGCACGACGCCGTTTATGTGGCGACGGGAAAGGGTGGGGCGTCGTTTGGGCTCCTTGCGGGACGGGAAGGCGCAAGCGGCGTAACCGCCGCCGGCGGCGTCTTCATCGGCGGCTCCGTCCTCGGTGTGCCGGCCGTGGAGGCCGTCGCCCACGGCCTCAGGGCCGCGGCGCTGATCGAGGGCTATATCAAGACCGGCAACGCGAAAAACCAGGAGCCGCATGTGTCGACCAAGATCAAACTTGACATGGAAGGCGTCGTTCCCGAAGCGCCGGCGGTCCCCTCGCTTCCCGGAGGTTACACGGAGGCGGAGGCCGCGGAGGAGGCCTCCCGCTGCCTCAAGTGCCGCTGTGACTCGTGCGTTCGCGGCTGCGATATGATGGCCTATTTCCAGAAATTCCCCAAGCTCATCGAGGAAGAGGTGCATATCACGATCAATCCCGGTACGCTCGACGGCAACGGCACGGTCGCGACGCGCCTGATTTCCACCTGCAATCAGTGCGGGCTCTGCGGCAAGATTTGCCCGGAAGAGATCGACGTCGGCAAGTTTATGCGCGAGAGCCACCGAGCGATGCGCGAGAAGAACGCGATGCCGTGGGCCTTTCACGAATTCTGGCTCAATGATATGGCGTTTGCCCGCTCCGACAGAGCCGCCTTCTTCTACGCCCCGTCCGCGGATATAAAAGACGGCCGCCGTAGGCAAGCCGACGGAGGCGCCTGCAGTTATCTCTTCTTCCCCGGCTGCCAGATGGGAGCCTCCGATCCGCGGTATGTGACGAAGTCTTATCGCCTTTTGCGTGAGCTTTTGCCAGAAATGGCGATCTATCTGACCTGCTGCGGCGCGCCCGCGCTCTGGTCGGGCGACGAAAAAATATATGAGGACGTCTGCGGCGAGATCACCGAAAAATGGCGGCAGTTGGGAGAGCCGGAGCTCATCTTCGGCTGCCCGACCTGCCGGGAGATGATGCGGGAGGCGATGCCGTGGATAAAGGGGCGGATGCTGAGCGACGTCTTCTATGAGGCGGGTGTGAAGGCCGCCTCCGGCGACGGCCGGGAGATCGCCCTCTTCGACCCCTGCGCCGCGCGGGATTTCCCCAAAACACAAAAGAACGCGCGCGAGCTGCTGGCGGAGGCGGGATATGTTTTGCGCCCGCTGAAATATGAGAGGGACAAGGCCAAGTGCTGTTCGTGGGGCGGCCAGATATCGATCGCCAACCCGCCTTACGCGAGATGGCTCGTGGATAAGAGGATATCGGAAAAGCCCCTCCCCTACGTGGTGTACTGTACCAACTGCCGCGATATCTTCGCCGAGGCGGGAAAGCCGGTGCGCCACATTCTCGGCCTGATCTTCGACATCGGCGGCTGGGAGGAGCGCCCGCCGACATACAGCAGACGGCGGCGCAACCGTGAGCTGGTAAAGGAGAGTTTGATGAAAGAGCTGCTTGATGAAGAGATAAAAAAAGATGAAGCAATGGTTTTGGCAATGTCGCCGGAGACCGAAGCGAAGCTGCACCGGGAAAAGATTCTCGAAGACGATCTGGCCGCGGTGATAAGTTTCTGCGAAAAGACGGGACGAAAACTCCTCGATCCCGCGAGCGGACGTTACACAGGCTACTGCGAGGTCGGGCATATGACCTGCTGGGTGGAATATTCCCCGCAGGGCGAGGGCTTCCATGTTCACAACGCCTACTCGCACCGGATGAAGATCGAATTGGAAGAGGTTTGGCATGGAAGAAAACAAAAAATTGATGTGTAGCAGATGCGGCGTGGAGCTGGAGATGCACAAGGCATTCTTCAGCTATCTCGACCATTCCTTTAACACGGAGGTCCAGCGCTGTCCCTCCTGCGGGCAGGTCTTCATCCCTGAGAGCCTGGCGAAGGGGAAGATGGCGCAGGTCGAAGTTTCGATCGAGGATAAATAGAGGGTCCCGTGCGGAAGGTCATCAGAGATACATACAGCGTCTGTCCCCTCTGCGGGCGGCGGCTCGCCGCGCGGGTTGTGGTGAGGGATGGCGCTGCCTGGCTTGAAAAGAGCTGCCCCGAACACGGAGATTTTTCCGTGCTGATTTGGAAGAACAAAAAAAACATCTTTTCCTGGTACGGAGACGCCGAACCGCTGAGAAAAGATGACACAAGCGGCTGTCCCGCGGTCTGCGCCGAGGGGGGGCTATGCGCCGGACACCTAAACGACACCTGCTGCGTCGTGCTTGAAGTGACGGATCGCTGTAACCTTCATTGCCGCTACTGTTTCGCCGATAAGAAAAACGGGCCGGATATTTCACTGGCGGAGCTGCGCCGCGAGATAGCCGGCTTCGTCGTTCCCGGCAAGACTCTCGTCCAACTGAGCGGCGGCGAGCCGACGCTGCGCGGCGACCTGCCGGAGCTGGTCGCCGCCGCCAAGGAGCTTGGCTGCAAATATGTACAGCTCAACAGCAACGGGATCAGACTCGCGGAGGACGAAGGGCTGGCAGAAAAACTCGCCGCCGCCGGCCTCTCTTTCGTCTTCATGCAGTTTGACGGCACGGACGACGAGATATACAAAACGCTGCGCGGCGCGCCGCTATTTGCCGTTAAAGAGCGGGCGATCGCCAACTGCGCGAAATACAACCTCGGCGTGACGCTTGTGCCGACGATCGTTCCAGGCGTCAACAGCGCCGCCATTGGAGACATCCTGCGCTATGGCGTGAAGCGGTCTCCCGCCGTGCGCGGCGTTCACTTCCAGCCCGTGGCCCATTTGGGACGCATCCCGTGCCTGCCGCGCGACGAATCGCGCTTCACCCTCGACGAGCTGATATGCGAAATCGAAAAGCAGAGCGGCGGCCTCGTCGGTGGTGAAAATTTGCAGCCCTCCAAGTGTGACCATCCGCTCTGCGGTTTTCACGGAGACTTCATCGTGAAACAGGACGGCACTCTCTACCCGCTCACGCGAAAACGTGACGTTGCCGCCTGCTGCTGTTGCGGCACGGATACCCCCGCCGACAAGAACCGAGAATTTGTCGGGCGCCGGTGGCGGCGGCCGGCGGGCGGCGGCCTCCCCCCGACGGAGGATATGGAGGATATGGCCTATTTTCTCGCGCGCCTCTCCTCTCATGGCTTCACGATCACCTCGATGGCCTTTCAAGACGCTGGCAATCTCGACGTGGAGCGGCTGCGCATGTGCAGCCTGCACGTCGCGAAGCGGGGACGCCTCGTGCCCTTTTGCGTAAACTACCTCACGCTCTGGGGCGGCCTCTCATGAACGCCTGTCGTATCCCTAGCCCCGGCGGACTGGAACTTATGCGGCGGGCGCTCGCGCTCTGTGCCTTCGCTCCCGGCGCGCAGCTGCTTGACGCCGGCTGCGGTGCGGGGGAGTTTGTCGCCTATGTGAACGTCAGCACGGATTTCTCGATGCTCGGGATCGATAACGATCCCGCCGTGATCGGGATTTCGGCGGATGCGGGGGGCGACTGTCTGTGCGCAGACGTTCGGGCGTTACCCTTCGGCGACGGCCGTTTTGACGGAGTATTTTTCGGCTGCAGCCTCTCGAAGGTGGCGGAGCCGGAGGCGGCGCTGCGCGAAAGCCGGCGTCTGCTGAAAACCGGAGGCAAGCTCGCCGCCGCCGATTTTTACGCGCGCGGGGCGGAGGCGGGTTTTTCTGGAGTCATGGGGCGCGTGGAATGTCGGGAAAAAATAATCTCCCGCTTTGAGAAAAACGGCTTTGAGCTGTTGCTCTTCGAGGATCATACGCGCGAGATGCGCGAGCTCTGGGGGCAGCTGATATTTGACTACGGAAAAGAGCCCCTTGACGCGCTGCTCGGCGGCCGCGGCGGACTCGCGGCGGTTAGATGCGGCTACGGGCTCTTTATCGCGGAGGCACGGTAAGATGATCTCAGCGCTTGAAATAATGACAGGCGAGCTTACGGGCTTTGCTCCGCCGATAGACGGCAAGGCGATGCTGCGCTGGCAGTTAGCGCGGATCAGAGAGGCGATGCGGCGGGCGGCGGCAAAAAGCGACTTCTATGCCGCGCGTTTCTCCTCCGTGGATATCGCCGCCGTCGACTCGCTCGAGGCGTTGGCGCGGATACCCTTTACCTGCCCGGAAGAGATCGCGGCGGGGCCGGAGGACTTTGTCTGCGCGGCGGAGCGCGACATCGCGCGCGTCACCTCGCTGCCCACCTCCGGCAGCACGGGAGCGCCGAAGCGCATCCATTTCACCGACGGCGACCTTCGGCGAACGGCGCGCCTCTTTGAGCTGGGCATGGCTCCGATAATCGGCACCGGCAAACGCTGCCTTATTATGATGTCCGACGCCGCCCCCGGCAGTATCGCGAGCCTGCTCAAAGAGGGGGTAGAGAGGAGCGGTACCGCCGCCGTCATCTACGGCAATATCACCGACGTGGACGACGCGGCACGGGTGGTGCGGGAGGGCGACGCCGTCGTCGGCGTGCCCTCGCAGATGCTCCACCTCTGCCGCAAATACCCGCGGCTGCGTCCCGAAAGCCTGCTGCTGAGCGGGGACTATGTCCCCGCGCCGGCGCCTGATGCTATCAGAAAGACGTGGCAATGCCGCGTTTATACACACTACGGCATGACGGAGACCTGTTTCGGCTGCGCGGTGCAGTGCTCGGAAGAGAGCGCGCAGCACATCCGCCATGACTCGCTGCTCATTGAGATAATCGATCCCTTCTCCGGCCGGAGGCTTGGCTTCGGCGAAGAAGGGGAGATCGTCGTCACCGCCTTCGCCAACGAGGCGATGCCTCTTTTCCGCTACCGGACGGGGGACATATCGTCGCTCGTCGGCGGAAAGTGCGGATGCGGCAGCACCCTGCCGCGGCTGGGGCCGGTGAGGGGACGGCTAAAAAACCGCATCGCCATAGGCGGCGGCTTCTCCATCGAGGCGCTGGACGACGCGCTTTATAGAAATCGTGATCTGTGGCGCTACGAGGCCGAGCTTTCCGGCGGCGCGCAAAAAAGGCTGCGGCTCGGCGTCTGCGGCGGCGCCGGCCTGTCTCTGCCCGCGCTGCGCGCGGAGCTGGCGGCGCTTCTGCCCTCTGACGTGGAGGTCGATATCCGCCGCGTAGCTTCGCTGGCTGCGCCTTTGCGGAAGAGGCGTATCGCCGCCGAATGATAAAAATCAGAGGAGGTCTGCGATAATGACGGTTGCGGCGGATATGGAAGAGCGGCTGCTGTCGCCCTTATTTTTTCGTTTGCTGGCGCCCTTCGGCTTCGCCTTTTTTCTGGGAATGTTCATGGGGAGTATAAATTCGCTCCTCGCCCCGGTAATGGTCGAGACCTTCGACCTTTTGCGCGCTTGAACTGGCTTTCCTGGGAAAAGCTGTATCTCTGTTCTGGGGTTATCTTTACCATACTTCCTCGCGGCGGTCGCCCTCTGGGCGGGCCGCACACCGCGCCGCTGTGGGCTGCGGTGATGCTTCTTTCCACGATGACGATGATCGCCTTTCCCATTATCGGGCGTCTCTTTGAGGCGGAGGAGTCGGGGCGCGTCTTCGCGCTGTTGAATTTCGTCATTTTTCTCGCCGCGTTCATCGTTCAGTGGCTTTTCGGCGTGCTTCTGGATTTTTATCCGACCGCCGGCGGGCGTTTTTCTCCCGCCGGATATAAAGCCGGCCTCTGCGCCATCCTGCTCCTAAACATCGCGGCGGTGGCACATCTCCATATATCTATCCCCAGATGGAAAAACTGGAAAAATTTTAGATCGGCGTCCGCAGAGGGGGAAGCGAAAGTATTACGGCCAGCACTGGCGCGGCGGTCATGAAAATATCGCGTTACTTTTCCAGCAGCTCCGCGGGGTCGAAGAACTCTCCGCGCCAGGCGGCGCTGAAGTGGAGGTGCGGGCCGGTGACGCGGCCGGTTTTGCCGGAGAGGCCAAGTATCTCGCCGGCCTTTATGAGCTCTCCCTTTTTCACGTTTATCTTTGACAGGTGCCCGTAGAAGGTGATGAGTCCCGCGCCGTGGTCGAGGTAGACGCAGTTGCCGGCGAACCAGAAATTATTTCCGGCGAGGACGACCGTGCCGTCGGCCGCCGCTCTGACCGGCGTGCCCTCCCTTGCGCGCATGTCGACGCCGCCGTGGCGTCCGCGGAATTCACCGTTGAAATAGCGGCTTTTGCCGTACACGGAGCTGAAACTCCCGGGCACGGGGCGCGCCAGCGGCAGTACCGGCGCCCGTCCGGCGCTGTTGCTCTGCATCGCGGCGCGTCCGAGCTTGGCCTCGCGCGCGATGCGTTCGGATAGCTCCTTGGGCGGCGTGACCTTTGCCGGCGCCACGGTAAGTTTTTCTATCGGGTATTTACGGGCGGAGAGCGTTATCGAATGCTCGATCCTCTCTTTTTTTCCGCCGGAATAGAAGGCTACGCTCAGCGGGCCCCCCCCCGGTTTGGCGTTTTTGAGATCTGTGCCGACGAGCGCGGAATATCTCTGCCCGCCGCGGGTATATTCCGGGGCGAGCTGCGCTTCGTGCCCTTGCCAAAAGAGCCGTACGTCGGAGATTTCTTCGCCCGTTACCTCTACCGTCACGACGAAGGGCTGCCCGATGCCTACGGCGGCCGGCGCGCCGACGATCACATCCGCCGCCGACGGCCGAACGGCCGTTATGAGGACGGCGGCGATCATTGCCGCGCAACGGAAGAGGGGAGGACGCGGCATTCTTACAATACCTTCATTATGAGGTTCAGCGCCGCGCCCGTCAGCAGCGCGGCGGAGAGCATGATCGCGCCGCTTTCGAGCATCCGCCTGACGCCGAGCTCCTTCCACATGACGACGAAGGTGGCGATGCAGGGGAAGGTCATGGAGAGGACGATGACGGCGACGAGCATCCGCTGCGCCGTAAGCTCAAGCGGGATCAGCAGCCCCATTGCGATGTCTTTGCGGAAAAGCCCCATCACCACCGGGACGGCGGTCGAGGCTGGCAGCCCCAGCACGCTCTGGAAGAATGGCGCGAGCATGCCTCCGATCCATTCCAGAAGCCCGACCGTATCCAGGATGTTGACGAGCAGGATGCCGCCCAGCACGAGCGGCGTCGCTTCTAGAAAGAAGTCCCTGATACGGAACCAGAGCTTGCTCATCCAGGCCTTGGACGAGGGGAGGCGGTAGGGCGGTATCTCCACTATCAGCTCTGGGCTGTAGCCGGAGAGCGTCAGGTGCATGAGCCGTCCGAGAATCAGCCAGACGACGAAGAGGATTAAATAGACTGCGCCGACGTATCTCATGCCGAAGCCGCCGAGCGTTGAGGCGAGCATCGCCTGTATCGAGACGCAGGGCACGCCGACGGAGATGAGGGTCGCGGCGATGAAGCGTTCGCGCTCCGATTCAAGGACGCGCGTCGCCAGTATTCCCGGCACGTTGCAGCCGAAGCCGAGCAGGGTGGGGATGATGGCGTAGCCGTGGATGCCGAAGCGATGGAGCAGCGCGTCGAAGACGACGGCGAGGCGCGGCAGGTAGCCGAAATCTTCAAGAAAGGAGAGAACGGCGTAGAAGGCGATGATATAGGGCAGCACCATGCCGAATTCGACGTAGAAGCCGGTCGACAGCACGCCCATGCTCTGCTCAAGGTCGATGGCGCCGTCAAAGAGCTTCCCGATCAGCAGGGCGCGCAGATAGCCGTCGCCGAAGGCGCCGCTGAGTTTCTCAAGCAGCGGCAGCCAGAAGTTTTCAAAAAGCGGATCGAAGATATAGTCGATGAGCCCTTCGCCGACGAAGCGGATGAGCGTGAAGCTCAGCGCGAGCGCGAAGAAGCCCAGCAGTCCGCCGATCACGGGACGGGCCGAGACGTCCTCGATGCGGTCGAGCAGCGTGTGGTGGCGGTGGGTCACCGTCTGCACGCCGGCGATTATCTCTCCTATCTTCTGCCAACGCTCCTCTTTTGTCATCGGCTCAAGCGGGCTGACTTTCGCTTTGTCGAGGTTGTCCACCAGGTCGCTGATGCCGCTTCCGGTCGTGGCGACGGTCTGGTAGATGGGGACGCCGAGCTCCTTTTCGAGCCTTTTCACATCGAGCAGTATCCCCTTATGGCGGGCCTCGTCGGTCATGTTGAGCGCGACGATTGCCGGTATATGGTAGGCGAGCACCTGGAGCGCCATCACGAGATTACGTTCAAGCGCCGTCGCGTCGATGACGAGGATTACTTTGTCCGCTCCGTCCTCTATGATGCGGCGCGCGATCTCCTCGGCCTCGTTCGTCGGGTCGAGGGTATAGGCGCCGGGAACGTCGATCAGGTCCGCGCACAGATTTTTGTGCTTTATGACCCCCTGCGTGAAGCCGACGGTCGTCCCCGGGTAGTTCGACGACAGCGCGTGTACGCCGGTGAGGCGCGAAAAAAATACGCTCTTTCCGACGTTGGGATTTCCCATCAGAAGGATGCGTATCCGTTTGCCATCTTTTGTCAATTCATTTTTATCAAAACACAGTCTGCACTCTTTACAGCCCATCTGCTTCTCCGCCGGCGTCCGAGGCGATCAGGAGCCGGTCTTCTCGATCTCGATATGTTCGGCGATGCCGTGCGATACGGCGAAATGGCGTCCCTCCAGCATTACCGTTACCGGCCCGCCGAAGGGCATGCAGGATATCTTTTCTATCTCCTTGCCGCTTCGCAGCCCGAGAGCTTCAAGCCGCTGCGCCGCCTCTCCCTCCGGCAGTACCTTGATGACAGCCCGTTCCCCGCTCTTCATTTCTATAAGATTCATTTATTAGGATCAACTCCATGAGTATGTTAACTTAGTCTAACTTAAGTATATACTAATGCCAGCGCTCCTGGCTTGTCAAGGCGGAGCCGCAAGTTCCCGGGATGTACTCGTGAAGAATCATCCGCGGCGGCTTTCGCCGTCTTCGGCAGCACCGTATTTCTTCCAAAAGCTTTGCCACGCGTAAGGTCCCCCATCTAGGGTATAATTATAGCGGTATTTTGTTAAAAGATATTCATTGCGCGATGCGAGAGGAAGTGTTCAGATGGTGAAAAAACTTATCCTGCCGGCGGCGCTTATCCTGCTGGTGGTCATGGAGTGCGCCGCCTTCGCGGCGCCGAAACGGATCGCACTGATGCTGGAGGGGGCCGACACCGCCTCCGCCTCCGGCTTCAACTGGATATGCCTTGAGGGGATGAGGAAAGCCCAAGTCCGATTCGGCAGTAAAAAGGTCTCTGCCAAATACTACAACGCCCTTGACGATAAAGACAAGCTGCTGCCACTGCTCAGGGAGGCGGCCGCCTCGTCGGATCTGGTCATCATCACCTCCGCGGCCTACATCAGGTACCTTCCCGAAGTCATGAGGGAATATCCCGCCTGTTCGTTCCTCACTTTTGACGCAAATAATACGGAGGGCGTTGCGGAGATAGTCTTCCGCGAGGAGGAGGGGGGATTTCTCGCCGGCGCGCTTGCTGCGATGATGACGGCGAGAGACGATACGGAGCGTATCAACGCGGATAAGAAAATCGGCATTATCCTTGGGGAAGATGTCCCGCCGGTTGAGCGCTTCAAACGCGGTTTTATCGCCGGCTCGTGGTATATCGACCCCGGCGTCGAAGTGCTTTACGAATATACGCACGATTTTTCCGACCGTGAGAAGGCGGCCCGCGCGGCGATGAAGCTCAAAAGAGCCGGCGTGGACGTCATATTCTGCGTCGCCGGCGCGGCCAGCGTCGGCGCGATAGAACGGGCCAAAGAGGGGGGGTACTGGACGATAGGCGTCGACATGGAGTTGGAAAGCGACTTTCCCGAGATGGTGCTGACCAGCGTCGTCAAACGCAGCGGCCATGTGATTTATAAGGTCATAGAGAGTTTCGTGCAGGGCCAGCTTTCCAAAGACCGCTTTTCCATTGGCCTGCATGAGGAATGTCTTGATATATCGACTTGGACGCGCGAGGCAAAGAATAACATCCCCATCGACATCCGCAAGCGCATCGACGAACTGGAAGAAAAGATATCATCCGGCCTTATCAAGATCAAAGATACGAACTATCAGGGCATCTCCGTCAAATAGCGCCGCTCGGCGCGTATCCCATATATTATCGGCGCTTCTGTTTCTCACGGCGGCGCTGTTTTTTTTTGCTGGGGCCGGCCGCGCGGCCGGTTTGTCGATCAACGAGATGACTGTTTTCAGAAAATGGCGGGGCTAAAGCGCAAGAGATGATGATTTTGCAAAGACTTAAACGGGATAGGACGCTCTAACCCATGCAAAATAGATGGGGCAGCCTTTACCAGAAAGTGGCGCAGGCAGCCCCTCAGCCAATAAAAGTATTTCAGTCAATTGCCCCGGTTCCTCAATTATAGTAAACTCTTACTAAAGATGTATAAAAATATGGAGTTGATATAGATGCTGCATTGCGGGATCGTCGGGCTGCCCCTGAGTGGGAAGTCGACAGTATTTAACGTGATAACGAGAGCAGGCGCGGAGGTAAAGCCCTACGCAGGGGGGAAGACCGACCCCAACAAGGCGGTCGTTCCCGTACCGGACAAACGTTTTGACGAACTTGTAAAGATCAACGCGCCGCGCAAAGAGACCCCCGCGCAGGTGGAATTTGTCGACCTCGCAGGGCTGTCGCGCGGCGCCGGCAAAGGCGAGGGGCTGGGCAACGCCTTCCTTTCCTTCGTCGCCGACGCGGACGCCCTCATCCAGGTGATCCGCTGCTTCGCCAACCCTTCGGTGGAGCACCCCGAGGGCTCGGTGGATCCGGTGCGCGATTGGGACATTCTGGATAACGAACTCATCTTCCGCGACCTCGCCGTCATCGACAACCGCCTCGGCAAGCTCCGCGCGAAAAAAAAGCTGACGCCCGACGAGGACAAAGAAAAGGCGCTGCTGGAAAAATGCTACGACTGCCTCATGGAGGAACGCCCGCTTTCCAGCATCGAGCTGAGGCCGGAAGAAAGACGGCAGCTGCGCGGATTTGCCTTCGTCACCTCGAAGCCGCAGATAATCCTGCTGAACCTCGATGAGAGTCAGAACGAAGAGTCGAAGATACCGAAGTGGGACGAACTGAAAAAGAGGGCCGATGCGAACGGGGTAAAGCTCTGCACCCTCTACGGCAGTCTGGAAATGGACGTGATGGACCTCACCTCCGAAGAGGCCGCCGAATTTACCGAGGGGCTCAACATCACCGAACCGGGGCGCGAGCGCCTTATCGAGGAGGCCTACCGCGTGCTCGGCCTCATCAGCTTCTTCACCTCCGGCCCCGACGAGGTGCGCGCCTGGACTCTCCACAACGGAGAGACCGCCGTCGACGCGGCGGGAACGATACACTCGGATCTCGCGCGCGGCTTTATTCGCGCGCAGGTCGTGGCTTACGACGATTATATGAAATACGGTCACTCATTCGACGAATGCCGCAAGGCGGGGGTGCTTCGCCTCGAAGGAAAGGAATACCTCGTCAAAGACGGGGACATGATAGAAATACGCTTCAACGTTTAGCAAAGAGCCGCCGGCGTTTTTGGAAGGACGCGGCGCCCTGACGTTTTGAGAATCAAAACGAGGTGATGACGGATGCTACTTGACGCTTTTGAAGTGCGGGGAAGGCGGCTGAAAAACCGCCTCTGCGCGGCTCCGCTGGCCTCCTCTTCGGGAGACTGCGCGGGCCTGCCCACGGAGCGGTCGCTTGAGGTATACGGGAAAATCGCCGCTTCCGGTGTTTCCCTTGTCAATGTGGAGCACCACGCGGTGAACAGTACCGGCCGCGTTCGGCCGGAGCAATTCCTCGCCGACCGCGGCGAAGCGGCCGCCGCGCACGCGAAGATAGCGGCGCTGATCAAAGAGGGCGGCAAGACCGCCGTAGCCCAGATAAGCCACGGCGGAGCCAACCTCGCAAACGCCGCGGTCTTTGAGATGGAGGGATTTCGCTGTCTTTCGCCGTCCGGCGTAAAAGTGGGGCCGATATGGGAGGGGCTTTCGCGGGAGCCTGAGAAGCTCTCTATTTCGGAGATCAAAAGACTTGTGGAAGATTTTGCCGCCGCCGCCGAACGCCTGGTGAGGACGGCGGGCTACTGCGGCGTCATGATACACGCCGCGCACGGCTATCTGGCGGGACAGTTCCTGAGCCCCCTGACGAACCTGCGCGACGACGCCTACGGCGGCACGGGGTATAGACGCGCGCGTTTTCTCTATGAGATTACCGACGCCGTGCGCCGGACTCTTCCCGACGCGCTGGTATCCGTGAGGCTCGGGGCGGCGGACGTCCTGCTGGACGAAAGTCCGCGCGGCCTGGCCGTCGAGGATACACGGGCCGTCGCCCGTGAGCTTGCGGCGCTTGGCGTCGATCTGCTGAGCGTCTCCGGCAACCTCTGCGGCTACGGGGCGGCGCGGAGGGACGGCGCCTATTTCGCTCCCTACGCCGCGGCGGTCCGCGAGGCTGCCGGCGGGAAAGTCCCGGTAGAATGCACCGGCGGTATCCGCAGCGCCAACGCCGCGGAACGGCTGCTCGCGGATAGATGCTGCGACCTTATCGGCGTCGGCAGGCCGCTTCTGGCCGACGCCGGCTTCCTTGATAAATGGAGGGCTGTTTGATGAAGATTTATATAAGTTCTGATATGGAGGGCTCCACGGGTGTCGTCAGCGCCGCACAGGTGGACTGCGCAAAGCCTCAGTACGGCTTTGGGAGGGCGATGCAGGCCGCCGACGTCTCCGCCGCTGTGAAGGCCGCTCTCGACTTCGGGGCCGAATGTGTGGTGGTCAACGACTCGCACTGCATGATGACGAACTTGGATATCGCGAAGTTTGGCGGCGAGGTGCAGCTGGTAACAGGCGCGCCGAAGCTGCTCGGCATGGTCGAGGGCGTGCGCGGCTGCGACGCCGCGATATTTTTAGGATATCACGCGATGGCGGGCACCGAGAAGGCGGTGCTCGACCACACCTTTGATCAGCATACTATATACGGACTCTCCGTAAACGGCCGGAAGATGGGGGAGACGGGCGTCAACGCGCTCCTCTGCGGCGCGCTGGGAGTGCCGGTCATTATGGCAAGCGGCGATGACGCGCTCTGCTTTGAGGCCGAAAGCCTGCTGGGGCCGCAGCTGGTGACCTGCTCCGTAAAAGAGGGGCTGGGTCGCGCCGCCGCGCTCTGCCTGACGCCGGAAAACAGCGCGGATCTGCTTTACTCCGGCGTGCGGAGGGCGATGGAACGCCTGAAAAAAGGCGAGTTCACCCCCTTCACGGCCGCAGCGCCCTATCTGCTGGAGGTAACGCTGATGAACACCCTACAGACCGACGCCGCCTCGCTGGTGCCTGGGGCGGTGAGGACGGCGGCCCGGACCCTGCGTTTTGAGACGGAGGAGATCCTCGAACTGCGCCGCTTCCTCTACTCTGTGATGGAGTGCGCGGCGGGAACGCTTGCCTCCTACTGATGAAAAGGATCGGGATCGACCTCGGGGGCCATACGGTATCGGCGGGGGCTGTGGATTTTTCGGAAGAGCCGCCGCGGATAGTCTCGCCGGTGACCGTTTCCACTCCGGAAAAGAGAGACATCTTAAGCGTAATCCGCGTCCTTGAGGAGCTGATATTGCTGTGGGCCGCCCCCGGCGACGAGTGTTTCGTGGGGATAGGCGTCCCCGGCTTTGTTGACCGGGAACGGCCCCGTATCCTCAGACTTACGAATTTCATCGGCTGCGACGGGATATCTCTTGGCAAAATGATTTCGGCCAACCTCAAGACGCGCGGCGTAAAGGCCGACATCCGTATGGAAAACGACGCCAACTGCGCGGCGCTCGGAGAGGGGGCCGCCGGTGCCGCCCGCGGGATGGCCGATTACGCGGTGCTTACGCTGGGAACCGGCATCGGCGCCGGCCTCGTGGCAAACGGCAGGCTTCTTTCCGGCGCGCACGGAATGGCGGGGGAATGCGGTCATATAGCGGTCAGCGGCGACCCCTCGCTTCGCGGCTGCGGCTGCGGCGGCCGGGGGCACCTTGAAGAATCGGCCTCCGCCGACTGGATTGAACGCCGCGCCGCGGCCCTCGGCCTGCCGTGCGGCTTTCGCGAGATCTGGGAGATGCGCCATGCTGATAAAACGGCGGCCGGGCTTCTTGAGCCGGCTCTCGAGGCGCTCGCGCGCGGCGTCTCCTCGCTGGCTGTGACCTTGGACCCCGAGGCGGTCATCATCAGCGGCGGTATGAGTCTGGCGGAGGGGCTCGCTGGCGAGCTCCGCGGCAGGGTCGAAAAATATCTGCCCGTTCCGTTCAGAGCTGTTTTTGATTTGAAAATATCAAAACTTGGAGGCGCCGCCGCGGTCATTGGCGCCGCTTCTCTGGGACGGGAGAGGTGTATGAAATGACGGAGCTCAACTTTAATCTCGTCGAGACGGTGGCGTTTGCCACCGCCATTCTCTGGCTGGGGATGTTTCTTCGAAAGCGCGTATCGTTTTTGGGCAAGTACAACATCCCGGCCCCGGTGATCGGCGGCGTGATCTTTGCGCTCGCGAGCTGGGCGCTCAAGGACAGCTTTTCTTTCAACTTCGACATGATTGTCAAGGATCCTCTGATGATAACCTTTTTTACGAGCATCGGACTGGCCGCGAGCTTCAAGATGCTCAGGCAGGGCGGTCCGCAGGTCTTTATCTTTCTCGTCGTCGCCTCCGTGCTGGTGCTTCTCCAGGATGTGCTGGCGGTGGCGCTTTCCTACGTCACGGGGATACACCCGTTGCTGGGGATGCTGGCCGGCTCGATCACCATGTCGGGCGGTCACGGCACCGGCGCGGTCTACGCGAACCTCTTTGAAAAACAATACGGCCTTTCCGGCGGCATGGAGATGGCGATGGCCGCCGCGACCTTCGGCCTCGTCATGGGGTCGATACTCGGCGGACCGGTGGCGCGACGCCTCATTGAGCGCAGCCACCTCGCAAAATCACACCTCAACGCGGACGAGATGACGTACGACACCGTCGACGAGAACCTCGACCCCGCTTCGGACGGCCCCGTTTCCGCCTCAGTGCTGATGACGACCCTGATGCAGATCACGATCGCCATGAGCGTCGGCGCCTTTATCTATGAGGAGCTGGTCAAAGTGGGTATCCAGCTGCCGACCTATCTCTGCGCGCTCTTTGTAGGCATCTTCATCAGAAACCTCAGCGACATGAGCGGCCTGTACAAAGTGCACCTGCGGCTTGCCGATACCATCGGCGCAGTCGCCCTGTCGCTCTTCCTCGCGCTTTCGCTGATGTCGCTCAAGCTGTGGCAGCTCGCCGACCTCGCGGGGCCGATGGCGGTGATCCTTCTTGGCGAAACCATTCTGATGGGCGGCTACGCCTACTTCGTGACCTTCAACATTATGCGGCGCGACTATACCGCGGCCGTCATCGCGGGCGGCCACTGCGGCTTCGGTCTGGGCGCGACGCCCAACGCGATCGCCAATATGGACGCCATCACCAGCAACTACGGTCCCGCGCCGCGGGCGTTCTTCGTCGTCTCCATCGTCGGCGCCTTCTTTATCGACATCGTCAACGCGATCGTGATCCAGAGTTTCGTCGCTATGCTGTAAGGAGGTTATGAAAATGGCTGATATTTTGATGATAAAGATGGATTTCGTGCAGACGATGGCCTTCGCATCAGTCCTTTACTGGCTCGGAGTAAACCTCTGCCGCCGCGTAAAATTCCTTATCCGCTACAATATCCCGCCGGCGGTGGCGGGCGGCCTGCTCTTCGCCCTCCTGCGGCTCGCGCTCGGTT
>CAKSWL010000018.1 GCA_934511335.1 uncultured Cloacibacillus sp.
GCGTCGTCGCGGTGACAAGGTCGGCGGCATATTCGCTGTCCATCCCCATGCCGCGCGCGAGGATAAAGCAGTTCACCGCGTTCGGCATCGCGCTGAGCATCACCGTGACCTGAAAAAGGCCATGGGGGATGGGAAAGAGCAGGAGCACCGCGTACATTATCGCGGGGTTGAGCGCCAATTTGATCAGCGTGTCAAACCAGGTGCCGCTCAATATTTTGACGACCTGCCCCATGCGCGAAAGATCAAGAGATCCGCCAAGGGCCAGCAGCGCCACAGCGGTCGCCGCCCCGCTCATCAGCTTCATCGCCTCGTCAAAGACGAAATGGATCGGGATGCCGGAGGCCGCGGCGGCGACGCCGAGAACGCAGGCGATGATCAGCGGGTTCAGGGCAAGTTTTTTCAGCATTTTCAGGATGCCGTCCACATTCAGCCGCCCGTAGAGGACCATTTCGCCCGCGGCGATGGAAAGCAGCTGGAAGGAGACGGTCGTGACCGCCACATATATCGAAGCCTCGTGCAGCCCCGCCTCCCCCATCGCGAGATGAACCACGGGAAACCCGAGATAGATGTTGTTGCTGCGGAAGGAGGAGAACACCGAGACCGCCGTGCGCCGGACGTTTCCTTTATGGGCAAAGGCGCGGGAGCCGAAGTAGGCGGCAAGGATCGTGAGGATATAGCAGAGGGTGCTGGCGATGAGAAGGTTGGGCTGGCTCAGGATCTCCGTGCCGGCGATATAGGTGGTGCGGAAGAGCAAGGGAGGCAGTATCACCCAATAGAGGGTCTTCATCAGCGCGGAGATGTCGCTTGCGGAATAAAATCCGCGGGCGCGCAGCTGGTTTCCGGTTATAATTATGACGACGAGGGGCAGTACTAGAAAAAATCCAAACATGCGGCTCTCCCTTTCAGTCTCAACTGGGTTATTATTATAGACCATATTGTTTTATTTGATGTCATGCGAAAGGCGGCACAAAAATGAAGCTCAAAGCAAGGTTTTACTCACAGATGTTGATTATGGCGCTCCTCTGGCTATGCGCCGTCTTCCCCGCGGCGCCGACAGAGGCGGCCCAAACGCCGCAGCTGCGGTATTACGCCGTCGACGTCGGGCAGGGCGACTGCTCGCTTTTCATCCTCCCCGACGGGCAAACGATCGTGATAGACGCGGGGCCGGAAAATAGCGCCAAAAAGATGGTGCGTTATCTGAAATCCTGCGGTGTGAAGAGGGTGGACCTGCTCGTGGCGACACATCCGCACGAGGACCACATCGGCGGTATGGGCGAGCTGCTCTCCGCCTTTCCGGTGGGAAAGGTCTGGGACTCGGGATATAACCACGGTTCACGCATACAGCGTGATTTCTACCGCGCCATCAAAGCCCGTAAGATCGCCTTCGGCCGGCCGAAGCGCGGCTTCTCGGAAGAATTCGGCGCGGTGCGGGTCGAGGTGCTCGCGCCGGCAAAGCGGCTGAGTAACACCAGCAGCGACGCCAACAACAACGGACTCGTACTGCTTGTAACTTACGGGGATATCTCTTTCCTCATGACCGGCGATATGGAGAAGGAGGAGCGCGCGACGATCGCGCCGCTCCCGAGGGCCGCGATCCTGAAGGCGGCGCATCACGGCAGCCGCAACGGCACCGATAAGAAGACACTGCGCGAGGTCTCTCCCGAAATAATCATCATCAGCTGCGCGGCGGGCAACAGCTACGGACATCCGCACAAGGAGGTCGTCCGCGCGATAAGGGAGGCGGGAATACTCCGCTTCGACACTGCGGACGGCGCCGTGAAGCTGCGCACGGACGGCAAAAGCATCACATTTGAAAGAAGGAGGGTGGTCAAATGACAGCCAAGGCGAAGAGAGTCCTGCTTTTCGTAGACGCGGTCGAGGCGGGCACGGCGCGCCTGCTGCCGGAAAACGGCCTGGCCTTCGAACTGCCCGCGGCGCTGCTGCCTGATGGCACGCGCGAGGGCTGCCGCGTCGAGCTGACGGCGAAGTTATGCGGCGGCTGTGACGCCGACCGGGACGAGATAGACTCCCTGCTCGACGAACTCGGGGATGATCCCTGGGAGGCGATGGACAAGCACGGATTCTATTAGTAGAATAAAAAACAGTTTTTATCCGAGTTATTACGAAAAGGGGAATATAAATGGCTGAAACCGCAGCAAGATACCGCAAAAACTATCCCGTCTCATGGGAACAGGTGCAGAGAGACTGCCGCGCCCTCGCCTGGAAGCTGCTGGATATCCGTTCCGACTGGGACCGGCTCATCACGGTGGCGCGAGGCGGACTGGTTCCGGCGGCGATCATCGCGCGCGAGCTTAACATACACCTTGTGGACACGATCTGCATATCCAGCTACACGATGCGCGACCAGTCCGCGGCAAGCATATTGAAGCGCCCCGACCTTGCAGGGGTCAGCGACACGTGGCTCATCATAGACGACCTCGTGGACACGGGAAAGACGGCGAAGATCGTGCGCCGCATGTTCGGCCCTGCCCACTTCGCCACCGTCTACGCCAAACCCGAGGGACGCCCGCTGGTGGACACTTTCGTCACCGAGGTCAGCCAGGATACCTGGGTGCTCTTTCCCTGGGACACCGCGCCGTCGACGGCGTTCATACCCCCGATCGCAGATATGAAGATCTAACAGCTTAATACGCGAAAGATGTTTTTTGACGGCATAGAGACAGCGCCGGCGTTTTAAAATTTTTCAAAAATCAAAAACCACCGGCTGCGCACTAAGCCGGTGGTTCTGATTTCCTTAATCGGCATTTGTCTCAACTAAGGAGCCGCTGATTACATGCGCCATTCGCGTCACGGGCAGCCCCGGCCGCAGCAGGGTCGTATCAATACACGCCTTGCGCGCCGCTTTAAAGCTGCCCGTTCAGCGCCCGGCACGTCTGACAGACAAACCAGCCGATTCGCGCAAAATTATAGATTTCGCCTCTCAGGCCGTAATCAGCGTTTCCCTAAGCCTTGTCTTCGCCGGCTTTGCGCCGCGACCTCTCTTCGCGCATCGCAAACTTCTTCGCGTGCGGGTCGCCGCAGGTCGGCACGATGCAGAAAAATTCAAGCGGCACATCGGCGTCGTTCTTATATTCGTGCAGGAGGCCGCCGGGTATGCGCGTCCAGTAACCCGTCTTCATGAGGTAAGGAACCCTTTTGCCGGGTTCTTCCTCAACCTCGACGACGCCGTCGCCGGAGAGCGTGAACATCAGATGGTCCCATTCATGCTCGTGCGCGGGGATGCCCTTGTGCGCCGGCAGGATGAAGTGACGCATCACGTAATCGCCCCAGCAGTTCTCCGGCCCGTATACCGTTCTCTTTTCTATCTCCGGCGCGAGAGCCGAAGCGTTTTGCAGCGGCAGTTCATATATAGAACCGTAATTTTTCTCTTCGCTCATTGCGTACCCCTCCCAAATCAGAATGCTTCCATGTGACAGTTTATCATAAACCGGCAAGGGCCGGCATGAAAAAATTCATGCCGGCCCTTTAGACTTCAGCGCGTTTGCGCGCCTATATTACTTCTTTGCCTCCTCGAGGGCCGCCTTGATTCTTGCCGGTATCGCCGGAATCGTCTTAACGCGCGCTCCGCAGGCCGCATAGATGGCGTTGCCTACAGCGGCGTGCGGGCCGGAAAGCGGCATTTCGCCCGTTCCGGAAGCTCCGAACGGCCCAAGCGGCCGCGGCACTTCCGACTGGATCAGGATGAGATCGTCAGTGATGTCCTTGATGTACGGGAAACCCATCGTCACAAAGTTGTGATACTTCGATTCGTCAAGGAAGTCTTCCGTGAGCGCAAGCCCTATCCCCTGTGCGACGCCGCCGTACTGCTGGCCGTCAACGACAAGATAATTGTTGATGACGCCGACGTCGCCGCAGAGGACGAACTTCTCGCAGTGAGCTTTGAAGGTCTTCATATCGACGGAGACCATCGCAAGGTTGACCGCGAACATATGGAAGGCGAAAGGCCTGCCCGTGCCGGTATCCTTGTCGTTGCCGCAGCAGCTCTCGACAGAGCCGTCCTTATGAAGGATCTGGGCCTGAGACTTGCCTTCGTAGAAGGTCGGGATATTCTCCGCGATCATTTCGTCGTAAGTGCGGTATGTGCCGTCTTCCTTGCGCATCGCGTCAAGGAGCTTCCGGCAGCTGTCGACGATCGCGTTGCCGGTCATCGTCTGCGAACGGCTCGCCGCGGCGGCGCCGCTGTTCGGGCAGCGCGCGGTATCGTTCATGTAGAGTTTTATCTGCTCGGGGGCGAGGCCGAGGGGCTTCAGCGCCTCATGCGCCGTCCCCACTGTGCCGATATCCGCGCCCTGTCCGTGGTCCTCCCACGTGTTATAGATCATGACGCTTCCGTCTTTGAGCAGCTCGATGTTGCTGGCGGATTCGTCCGCCCCGTCGTCGTTTGCGTTGTAGATGCTGACTGAAACGCCGACGCCGTATTTCTTCTCAGGCGTTGAAAGCTCTTTGGCCTTCTGCTTCATCTCTTCATAGACGGGGCGCGCCTTCTTCATCATTTCCGGAAGCGGGAAGACTTCCGGCGCGTGTCCGGAGGGGAAGTGGCCGCGGGGATTCTCCGTGAACGGCTCCCACTCGAGGAGGTTCTGCTCGCGGAAATCGAACGGATCCATGCCGCACTCGTATGCGAGCATGTCCATCGCGGTTTCGGTGCCCCAATATATCTGCGGCGAGCCGTAGGCGCGGAAGGCCGAGCTCCAGCGATGGTTGGTCCAGATCGTATATGCCGTCACGCGCATGTTGTCGTATGCGTAGGGTGAGAAGAAGAACTGCCCGCTCTTGTTTGTAAGGTCGTTCGCGGACTCGCTGCACGGACCGTGGTCGATCCAGCATGTCCCTTCGACGCCGACAAGCTTGCCCTTTTCGTCCGCCGCCGCTCTGATGTGCATAAGTGAGGGCGAGCGCTTCGGGGTGCGCTGGTTGTGCTCTTTCATATTAACGCGCATATATACGGGGCGCCCCGTCGCCATCAGGGCGAGCGCGAGATACTGTTCATTGGTGACCGTCGTCTTGTAGCCGAAGGAGGCGCCCATGTTGTTTTCAATGATGCGGACCTTCGACGGCGGCAGGCCGATAGCCCTGGCAAGCTTGACTATCGCGAAATAGATGGCGCAGGATTTGGAATGGATCGTCACGCGCCCCTCTTCGTCGTAATAGGCATATCCGCAGTCGGCCTCAAGAACCATATGGGGCTGACGCGAGCTGTAGAATTCGTCGTCGACCTTATAGGGCGCGTTTGTAATGATATCGCTCGGGTCATCGCCCTTTGCGAAGCAGCGCTTGTTCCACGCGTTCGGCATCCCGTCGATGCCGGGGCAGTCGTCAAAGACGGGGACTGCGTCTGGTTTGATGGCCTCGCTTACGTGGATGAGTTCCGGCAGCGGCTCGTAGTCGACCTTGACCTTCTGCGCCGCCGCGCGCGCGTGCTCTTCGTTGTCGGCGACTACGACGGCGACGATATCGCCCCACTGGCGGATTTTGTCACCCTCCTCGACCATGATGCGGCGCTCCCAGCCGTCGACGACGGCGGAGTCGCAGCCGACCTGACCGCGCAGGCGGTTCGTACCCTTGACGTCCTTGTAGGTGCAGACCTTCACGACGCCTTCGCACTTCTCCGCTTCGCTTACGTCGATCTTATTGACCTTCGCATGGCGCACGCCCTCAAGGGCGTAGGGGTAGGCGAAGAGGAACTCCTCGGGCAGCTTCAGACGGTCGTCGTCGCCGAAATCCCAGAGGCCCGTAGCCTTGTATACCGCGTTCGGGCGCGGATAGCTCGAATTCCAGACCTTGTCGCCCGGTTTGTACATCTTCGCAAGATCTTCGATTTTCTCCTCGCCGCGCAGGATGGCGGCGGCCTTCATCACCGCGTCGACTATCTGCTTATAGCCGGTGCAGCGGCAGGCCATCCAGTTTTTGCCAAACCACTCGCGGACCTCTTCCCGCGTCGGGTTCGGGTTCTGGTCGAGAAGCGCCTTCCCTGAAGTGATGAAGCCGGGGGTGCAGAAGCCGCACTGAATGGCGCCGCAGACGATCATCGCCCACTGCAGGGCGTGG
This sequence comes from uncultured Cloacibacillus sp., assembly GCA_934511335.1. Taxonomy (GTDB): domain Bacteria; phylum Synergistota; class Synergistia; order Synergistales; family Synergistaceae; genus Cloacibacillus. The sequence goes on from CAKSWL010000018.1 coordinate 6,070, forward strand.
AGATTATCCGGCGTGCCGATCCCCTCGATCGTCGTAATTTCCGAAAACTCGGGGACGTTCTTCCAACGGGTGATACAGGCGCGGACCACACTGCCGTTGAGTATCACGTTGCAGACGCCGCACTGGCCGCAGTTGCAGCCGCGCTTCGTCCCCGTCATTTTGAGCTGTTCGCGAAGGACCGTCAGCAACGTTACATCCGGCTTGCCCATCACACGGCGCGGAACTCCGTTGATAGTAAGCTTCTTGATGACATAACTTGCCGCAAGCTGAGCCTCTGTCATTTCCTTTGCCATTTGAAAACTCCTCTCTCGAAATAAATTTTTCCGCCTTCCATAACAAATGGAGGTCTGCGGAAATAAATTAAGAAACCTTCGGCTGCATTTTCATCGGGAAGAGGATACAGTACGTTTCACCCAGCAACGCGGCAAATCTCCTTCTACCCCTTTCCAATTTGGATGCACTGCGCATCCCGAGAGGCTTTTGCGGTTTCCCGCGAAAACCCTTGGGGCCTTACGGCCCGCTGGTCTCACCTCCATAGCATTCCCGCGTTAGGAGATAAAACTCGGGGGTTGCAACTAAGTTGCAACAATTGTCTAAACTTTCTATTCAAATTATACAAAAGTACACAATAACGAGCAATATTTAGGTAGAATATGAGATGTTATGTGTATTTTTGCTTAGTTTATAGTTAGTAAATTTTTTACGAAGGGCCGCCGCGGGAGAGCAAAACAAAAAAATAAAACCCTAACGGGCAAAAATATAAAAACGCGGGAAGCGTCCCCGCGTTTTTCTTCAGCCCCATACTCCCCGGCGCGCCTACAGCAGCGCCATGCGGTAGCGTTTTTCCGGGCGGCCCACGCGGCGGTAGGCATATTCGACGACGACGCGTTCGCTCATCGTGAGGAACTCAAGGTAGCGGCGCGCCGTCGAGCGCGAGATGCCAAGATGCTCGCCGACCTCCTGCGCGGAATAGGTTTCATCGTTGGATTTAAGGAAAGATTCTATATCGTTGAGGCACTTGAGCTGGAGCCCTTTCGGTATCGAACGGCTATTGGCCCACGAGGGGTCGTGGCTCTTCATCGCGACAAGCGCGTCAAGATCCTCCTGCTGCCAGGGGCGCGTCCTGCCGGTCAGCGAATGGTGATATATCCGATAGTTTTTCAGCGTAGCGCGCAGCCGGTCAAAGGAAAAGGGTTTGACGAGGAATTCAAAGACTCCCGCGCAGAGCGCCTTGCGCACAAGCTCCGGATTTTCTCCCGAAGAGACGACGATATAGTCGGTGCGCGAAAATGATTTGCGGAGGTCGTCGAGGCCCTCAAGCGCACTGAAATCTTTCAGGAACAGATCCAGCAGAACAAGGTCGACGTCGACACAACGCATCGCCTCAAACATCTGCGGCCCCGTCGACACGCACTTGAGCAATGTAAAGGAACTGTCATTGATGATGATATCGGAATAAAGTTTCTGAAGAAGGGGATCTGACTCTGCGATCAAGACTTTCAAACTGCGCATTCCAACCTCTTCCTCCTCTCTTATCTGTAAAGTCAATGCTCCGCGGGGCGGCAGGAAAAGGCCATTACGCAAGCTGCGCTGATGATTTCTTTTCCCCTTTCCAAACGGGAGGCACCTTCGTTTCCAAAGATACCCGACGGTCGGGCTCCATAAAAAACACTTTTTCACAGGAACTTCGACTCGGGGTATTATTCATTTTTATTCATTTAAGATTATAACAAAGAGACTGTTTTCGTCAAGGAGAAAGCTTTTTTACGGCAAACACATAAAATATCGGGCCTTCTGCCGGCGCCGACGGGCGGCGTCATTCTCCGTGCTTTCACATAGTCACCCCGCGCGGGAAGCGTCGGGCATCTTTTCTACAGCTAAAAATAAAAATCGCCGCTTCGGCTAAAATCCTGTTGCAAAATCCTCCTTTGTCATCTATTATTGTGTCGTATAATGCAATATTATTCCATATGTTGGAAACACGATATCTTTGGGAGGCTGCTATGAAGGAAGATTCAGTACGTTCGGTCGAACGCGCCTTTTCGATCTTGAAGGCATTTACAAGAGATGATTATAAGCTCACACTCAGCGAACTTGCGGAGCGGATACAGCTCCCCGTAACGACCACCCTGCGGCTTGCGAACACCTTGGAGAACCTAAATATGCTCCACCGCCACAGCGACCGCTGTTATTCGCTCGGCAACCAGCTCTATCTGCTCGGCAGCGTGGCGAAGGCCAACTTTCGCCCGCAGCAGGTGATTTATCCCTACATGAAACAGATGCGCGACGAGACGAAAGAGGCAGTTTCCCTCTACGGCGTCGTCGGCGAGGACCGCGCCTGCTTTGAGCACGTGGAGAGCCTGCTTTCCATGCAGTGCGTGATGCGTGTCGGAGACCGTCTGCCGCTTTGGGCGGGAGCCGGCGGCCGGGCGCTGCTGGCCTTTCTCGGCGAAGAGGTCATCGAGCGCGAGATTAAAAAGGCTCATAAAATCACCGCGACGACGCTCTTTGAGCCGGACAAGCTGCGGACCGAACTCGCAAACGTGCGCACTCTCGGCTACGCTCTGAGCTACGGGGACCGCGAAGAGGGCATCCTCTCGGTCGCCGTCCCGATTTTCAGCCGGCGCGGCGAGCTCGCCTTCTCCTTTTCGATCGCAGGTCCGGCACAGAGATTTACCGAAGACAGGGCGGTAAATCTCGTTCCTCAGATACAAAAGATGTGCAGAGAGGTCTCAGCTCAGATATAATAGGGCGGTAAAGTAAAACACAACTCAGCTTCCGCCGCCTTCGCACTCCCGCAGCAGGGCGCGGCGCGCGGCGGCGCTCTAAGAAAGAGGGGCCGTCATTTATGACAAATCAAATCTGGAACCCGCAAGAGTACAGAAAAAGCGCGGACTTCGTTCCCAAACTTGGGGAGCCGGTGATCGAACTGCTTGAACCTAAGGCGGGCGAGCGGATTTTGGACCTTGGGTGCGGAACGGGCGTCCTGACGAAAAGGCTGGCCGATATGGGCTGCTCCGTCGTCGGCACCGACTCAAGCACGGAGATGGTGGCCGCCGCGCGGGAGCTAGGCGTCGAGGCCTTCCTTGCGGACGCGCAGACGCTGAAAATGGACGAAAAATTCGACGCCGTCATGAGCAACGCCGCGATCCACTGGATGCCGGACCACTACGCCGTGGTGCGCCGCGTCTGGAATCTGCTGAAGCCCGGCGGACGCTTCGCCGCCGAGTGCGGCGGCGAGGGCTGCGTGCGCATCCTCCGCGAAGGAATGAAGATCGCCCTCATCAAGCGCGGCATCGACTACAAGGCGCGCAACCCCTGGAAATATCCCGAGCTCGGCGCCTTCTCAAAGATACTGGAAAACCAGGGCTTCCAGGTAAAATTCATCGCGCGCATCGACCGCCCGACGCCGCTCTCAAACGGCCTGCGCGGCTGGCTTGAAGTATTCTCCGCCAGCCATACGGCGGGCTTCTCCGACACGGAAAGAAAAAGCTTCTACCAGGAGGTCGAAGACTACTGCCGCCCGACGCTCTACGACGAAAAGAAGGGCTGGACGGCGGACTACGTGCGTCTGCGCTTCCTCGCGGTAAAACCGGCGGAATAGCCCGCCAAATCAAATCTGAACAGATAGAATCCTCCGCCGCGGCCGGCGGCAAACCGGAACGCGGCGGGGATTCGTTTGCTATCCAGCTGAAACAGCTTTTATCTTTTTCGTCGGTCTCTTCTAAAGTTGCCGTAGTGATAAGCGGCGATGAGAGACAAAGAGGCATTAAATAATACATAGCAGAGAGGCTGAACATCGGCCGCCGTATTTATGATGGCGAAATCAGTTCATATTAGGCGTCGATAGCCAGTGAAAATGTCATTAACGCCCTTCATGTGTGATATCATCTCTATGGCAGAGCCGATGGCAAGTCAGCCCCGCATGCTCATCGGAATTTCGCCCTCCGTCATTCCATTAATTCAGCATGGTCAATAAACATGGCCACAAGCCGGTTCAGCCTTGATACTTCTTTTTCATTTGGATACATTCGTCTAAAGTCCTTGTGCTCCACTGACGGGAACGCGTTGCTTTTTGGGAGTTTACATGGCAGGCGGCGGCTATGGAGGCGCCGAGGTTATAAAAATCAAGAGTTCTTTATAACATCACAACTGTCTTCATATAGACACTATTATTTATTATCATAGCTGTAAAGCAGGGCCTCGCCGTGATTTATGATTCATGCCGGTGAAGCTCCGCCATTAATTGTTTTTATGGCCCCGAAAACAGCTTTCATAATGTCATGGTTTTATCATAAACATAAAGTTTTAGCTTTACATAAACATGCTCTCCGCAGGCAAAGAAAGAAGCCCCGTGAACTACACGACATTCACGGGACCGATGGCTATATTAAAAAATAGTTTTGGCAAAACTGTATAAGCGCCTGCGCTTAGAACCCTTCCTGCGCATTTCTTGCGATGATCTCTTCCTGCTGGTAGTTGTCGAGGTCCACGAAGTAGTCGCTGTAGCCGGCGACCCGGACGAGGAGGCCGCGGTATTTGTCGGGGTGGGCCTGAGCGTCGCGAAGGGTGGGCTCGTCTACCACGTTGAACTGGATGTGATGTCCCCCCAGCTTGAAGTAGGAGCGGATGAGGTTTTTAACGCCCTCGATCCCCTCTTCGCCTGCGAGCACGGAGGGCAGGAAGCGCTGGTTGAGCAGCGTGCCGCCCGACTTGACCTGGTCCATCTTCGCGAGAGACTTGACGACGGCGGTCGGGCCGTGGCGGTCCGCGCCGTGGCTCGGGCTGGTGCCGTCGGATTCGGGCATGCCGCTGAAACGTCCGTTCGGGGTTGCCGCGAGTTTCTGCCCGAAGTAGTTATGGCAGGTCGTCGAGAGCATGTTGAGGTGGTAGGTCGGCCCCAAGATGCTGTGCTTGCCGTCGATGTTGTTGAAGAGGCTGCTGTAGACCCTCTTCATGATGTCGTCGGCGTAGTCGTCGTCGTTGCCGAAGAAGGGCGTCTTGTTCCAGAGGGTGAGACGCATCGCCTCGTGTCCCTCCCAGTTGGCCTTCATCGCGTCGACTATCTGCTGGAGCGTATATGTGCCTTCGTCGTAGACGTGCTTCTTGATTGCGGACAGGCTGTCGGTGATGGTGCCGATGCCGCAGCACTGGATGTAGTCACTGTTGTAGCGCGGGCCGCCGTTGTAGTAGTCTTTGCCCTTCTGGATGCAGTCGCGGATGACGCAGGAGAGGTAGGTGGCCGCCATGTTGGTCGCATACTGATAACGGAGGTAGTTGTCGACGCCGATCTTGGTTTCTACGGCATAGGCCATTTGCTTCTCAAAGGCCGCGTAGAGGTCGTCGAAGGTCTTGAACTCGGAGAGCTCGCCGGTCTTGATGCTGACCTGCTTGCCTGTAAGGAGGTCTACGCCGTTGGAGAGCGCGTACTCAAGAAGCTTCGGCACGTTGAGGTAGCCGTGGAGCAGGTAGGCCTCTTTGCCGGCGCAGCCCGTCTCGATGCAGCCGCTGGTGCCGCCTTCGCGCGCGTCTTCCAGGGTCTTGCCGACGCGCATCTGTTCCTGGATCACCATGTCGGCGTTGAACATCGAAGGATAGCCCATGCCGTTTCGGAAGACGCGGGCCGCGGCGCGGAGCACGTTGTCCGGCGTACGTTCGCTGACCTGGATGTTGCCCTGCGGCTGGAGAAGGCGAAGTTCGTCGAATATCTCCAAGCAGATGTAGGTCACTTCGCTGGAACCGTCGCTGCCGTCGGCTTTGAGTCCGGCGAGGTTGATGTTCGTGAAGTCGTTGTAGGTGCCGCTCTCTTTGGCCGTTACGCCGACCTTCGGAGGCGCGGGGGTGTTGTTGACCTTGATCCACAGGCAGGAGAGGAGCTCCTTCGCTTTGTCGCGGGTGAGCGTGCCGTCTGCGACGCCCTTCGCGTAGAAGGGGGCGAGGTGCTGGTCGAGGTGGCCCGGGCTCATGGCGTCCCAGCCGTTGAGCTCGGTGATGGTCCCCAAATGCACGAACCAGTACATCTGCACCGCTTCCCAGAAGTTGCTCGGAGCGTGCGCGGGGACGCGGCGGCAGACCTCGGCGATTTTAAGCAGTTCGGCCTTGCGTCTTTCGTCCTTCTCCTCGGCGGCCATCTTTTCGGCGAGCTCGGCGTGGCGCTCGGCGAAGATGATCACCGCGTCGCAGGAGATGCCCATGCCCTGAAGCTGTTCATCCTTCGCCGTGGCGTCGGGGTCGTTGATGAAGTCGAGCTTCGCGCGGGACTCTTCAATATCCTTTTTGAGGTCGAGAGCGCCCTTCTGATAGATGAGCCCGTCGAGTGCGGTGTGTCCAAGGGCGCGCTGTTCGCCAAATTCGGTGAAGGTGCCGGCTTCATAAAGGAGCGTCCAGCCTTCCGGCATACGCTCGAAGAGACGGTCCCTCATGCAGCGTCCGCGCCAGTAGGGCTCGACGACCTTCTCGTAGACGTCCATATCCTCGGGCGCGACGGTGTAGTTCTGCTGGGCGCGCGTCGTAAGGACCTCGAAGTCATGCCTTGAGTGACAGGTGAGCTCGGGGAAGGTCGAGACGGCCTTCGGTTTGGGGCCGCGTTCGCCGACGATGAGCTCTTCGGGGCCTATGTAGATCGCCTTTTTCGCGCAGATATGCTTGAAGTTCGCCGCGCGGAGGACGGGCATGGGGAGCTTGCCCTCGTTCTCGCGGTAGAACTCGGTCTCAAGCAGCGCCCTTTCGATGCTGATCGAGGGGTGGGTGTCAAAGCTTTCGTCGCGGAGACGCCTGATTCTTTCGTTCATGATTTACTACCTCCCATTGCAGAATATGAAATAAGTTCGTTGCTTTAAAACCGTGAAGCTCGCTGCCTATTGATCGTAGCCCTTTTATCTCTGCCGCCGGCGGTCATCCGCCGATATGGGCTTTGAGTCCGTAGCTTTCGAGAATGCCCGCCGCACGGCGCATTTGGTTTTCCGTCGGCGGCAGCAGGTCGCGTAGTTTATACTCCATATGCCAACGGTCATGTTTACCCTTCGCCACCGTGTGATAGGGCAGGATGTTCACACCCGTGATCCCCTTGAGCGGCCGGACGAATTTTCCCAAAGCATGCATGTTTTCGTCGCCGCTGTTGAGTCCGGGCATGAAAGGGACGCGGATGTTGATCTTCGCCCCCGCCTCCGATATCGCCCGCAGGTTCTCAAGGATGACGACGTTGTCCACGCCGGTGTATTCTTTATGTTTTTCCGGGTCCATATGCTTTACGTCGTAAAGGTAAAGGTCGGCGCGTTTTACGGAATCCATGACGACCCCCCTGCTTACGAAGCCGCAGGTGTCGATAGTCCGGTGATAACCGGCCCGGCCGCAGGCGTCAAGCGCCTCAAAGAGGAACTCGGGCTGCATAAAGGGCTCGCCGCCGGAAAAGGTGACGCCGCCGCCGTCGCGGAAGAATATCTCGTCCTTGTGAAGCTGCGTCATCAGCTCATCGACCGTATAGGGCCGGCCGCAGAGCTCGCGCGCCTCCGACGGGCAGACGTCGCAGCATTTGCCGCAGCCGTCGCAGAGGCTGTCGTCCGTTGCGAGAGAACCCTCCAGCAGCGAGATCGCGCCTTTCGGGCAGGCTTTCAGGCAGGATCCGCAGCCAATGCACTTTTCGCCGCGAAAGAGTACCACGGGCATCACCGATTGGCTCTCGGGATTATGGCACCACCAGCAGGCGAGCGGGCATCCTTTGAGATGCACCGTGGTGCGCGTGCCGGGGCCGTCATGTATCGAATATTCTTTTATGTCGAAGATGATTCCCCTCTTATTCAACTGTGCCGACTCCCTCCTCGGATATGTCTAGTTCGAGGTGCTTGGCGAAATAATATTTACGGATAAAGCGTTCCTGCACGGAAAATGACCAATGCACGTCCCGGATATAGTCCGCAGCGCTGTTGAAATCATGGCTCCGCAGCATCTCGATCATCGTTTTATGCTCTTCAAGAGAGTGAAGCTCCCACTCCTTGACGAAGGTTTTGTTTCTCGGAAAATCGTAGAGGCGCTCCTTGTGTATCTTTATCGAATGGAGCATCTCCGCGTTGTCCGACATATCAAGGTACACGTTGTGGAACTTAAGGTTCGCGTCGTAAAAGGCGGAAAAATTGTTCTGTTCCAGCGCCTTGCCCATCTGGTGGTTGTATTTCTCCATCAGATCGGCGTCGGCGTCGCGGAAACGGACCGCCACAAGGACGAGCGCCGCGGATTCAAGGGCGCCAAGTATCTCATAGATGTTGCGTATCTTTTCAAGGGTCAGCGTGTTCACCACCACCCCGCGTCTGGGGAAGATGGTGATAAACCCCTCGGATTCGAGCTGGAAGAGCGCGTCGCGCAGCGGCGTCCTGCTCATGCCGAGTTCCCGGCTGATGTCGTTGAGGTTCAAAAAGGACCCCGCACGAATCTTTCCCTCATTCATCTGAATGCGGAGGTAATCGTAAACCTCTTCTCTGAGCGATTTTAGAGTGAATTGCGATTCGCACGTCATTTAGGATATTCTCCTTTCATAAGATAATTGTAGCACAGATATATCAGAATGCAATATATTTAAAAACGGTTTTTAGACATATTTATTTATTATTTTAAATAACTCCGCAATAGCAAGGATTTTTCCCCTTCTCAGCTAAACTTTTCGTGATATTTTTCTGAAAATTCCTTCTAAACTTTTCAGGTATCTCTACGACTGCATTATTATATTATAAATCAAGATAAGATTTGCTGAATAAAAATTGATAAGAGTGATTACAGCTTTTAAAAAAAAGGTTATACTGTATGGATAAAGATGCGTATGTCGCGATTTATTAAACGCCGCCGACAACTATAGATGAAAGGGGAAACTTTGATGAGAATTAAAGCGTTCAAGCTCGAAAGACTATTCGCCCGGTATGCGGAACAGGCCAAATATATGCTGAGCCAGTCTTCCTGTGAAAGCTGCTCCATGAAAGAGATCCTGGAGATGGCCGACCCGGAATGCAAAAAACTCTGGGACGGCCTGAGCCTCGGCTACACAAGGCCCGCCGGCTTCGCCCCCCTGCGCGAGGCGATCTCCCAGCGTTACACCTCCATCCGCCCATCCGACATTCTGGAGCTCACGCCTGAAGAGGGTATTTTCATTTTTATGAACAATATGCTGGAGCCGGGCGACGAAGTGATCGTCATGCACCCTACGCTCCCCTCGCTCTACGAGCTGCCGCGCGCGCTCGGCTGCAAGGTGATAAAGTGGCCGCTTGAGGTCACCAGCTGGGGCTGGCGCCTCGACGTCAACTTCCTCGCCGAGAATATTTCACCAAAGACGAAGCTGCTCGTCATGAACGTCCCCAACAACCCGACCGGCTATATCCCCGTGCGCACAGAGATGGACAGAATCCTCAACCTCGC
>CAKSWL010000019.1 GCA_934511335.1 uncultured Cloacibacillus sp.
GGCTAAATAGGGTCAAAATCCAAAAATAAGGGCGGGGCGCTTAAAGCGCCCCGCCCTTGTCCGGCGTAAAAATCCGCGAATGAGCGCACCCTCTCCTAGCAGAAGAGCCAGGCGAAGGGCGCGAGCAGGAAGACGCTGAGCACCGCTCTGATAAAGTAGATGCCCGTCAGTTTCCAGAAGCCGAGCGGTATCGACGACTGGAGGATGAGGACGCCGACTTCGGTCATGTAAATGAGACCGGTTCCGGAGATACAGGCGCACATGAACTTCGCGGCGACCGCCGTGCGTCCCGAGCCGACTACCGCGGCGAGGAACTGGTCGGCGTAGGCGAGCAAAAATGCCGGCGCGACCTCTTTGGCCTCCGGTATCTTCATCAGCTCAAGCCCCCAGGCAAAGGGCGCGGAGAGGATTTGGAAGATCGGCGTGTTGTTGGCGACGATGAGAACGATCGTTCCCCAGGCGACGACGAGCGGCATCGTGCTGACGACGAGCGAAACGAAGGTCTTCACGCCGGAATCGATCGTCATAGCCGTCGTCTGCTTCGCGGCACGCTCCACGGCAAGCTTGAGGCCCCATTCACCGAGCGTGTATCCCTGCGGGATGTCGTCGCCGATCCGCTGCTTGCCGCTCTTGCCGGAGAAGGTGTCGGGCATCGATGAGAGCGGCCAGATGCGCGGCATGATGAGCGCTAAGACGAATGTCACCGCGTAGACGGCGGCCATGATCTGGAAGTACATATTCGGCAGGCCGACGAAATCCGCCATGACATAGATGTAGGCGATGCTGATGACCGAGAAGGCCGTGGCGATGATCGAAGCCTCGCGGTCCGAGTAGTAACCCTGATCGTGTACCTTGGTGGTGATGACTACGGCGACCGAGCAGCTGCCGACCCAGGAGGCGAGGCAGTCGACGGCGGAGCGTCCGGGAAGCTTGAAGAGCGGTTCCATGACGGGACGCGCGTAGGTGCCGACGTATTCCATCAGGCCGTAGTCGGTCAGCAGCGGCACGACGCCCGCTAAGACGATGAAGATGATGAGCAGCGCGGGGGCGAGGACGATCGCCGGCGTGCCGCCGTTATCCATGTTCCAGACGACCTCGGGGCCGAGTTTGAAGAAAATCACGATGTAGAGCGCCGCGCCGATGAGGCGCGAAACGAGCCAGAAGGGCCCTACGATGAGCAGCTCTCCCCAGAAGGGGTCCTTCGCGATTTTCTCCGGCCTGCAGAGCGTGGCCCACAGCGAGGCCAGCGCCGAGACGACGACGAGCGTCATCGCGGTACCAGGCAGCCACGGCTTCAGTATCGCCTTCCCCCAGTCGATCACAATGCCCAGAATGGTATTGAGGCTGCCCTTCATCGGGATGGGCAGAAGAAAGACTAAGGCGCCGATAAGCGACGGTATCAAAAAATGCATGATCTGTGCAGATGTGTACTTATGTTTTCCCGCCATTTTTACTACACCCTTTCTTGATATTATTTAAAAAACTATCTTCAAGCAGCCCGCCGACGCCGCCCCCTTTCTTCGGTCCGCCGCTTCCGCCGGTTTTTATAAGTCGAAAATCTTACCCGGGTTCATTATATTATAAGGGTCGAGCGCGAGCTTGATCCTCTTCATCAGCGCCAGATTGTCCGGCGGACAGAGCGCGGTGAAATAGCCCTTGCGCTTGCTGCCGATGCCGTGCTCGCCGCTGATGACGCCGCCCAGCGAATCGGTGAGGCGGAATATCTCCCACTCGATCTCGTTCTCTGTGCGCTCCCACTCTTCAAGCGTCATCTCCGCCGGCTTCAATATCGTCGGGTGGAGGTTGCCGTCCCCCGCATGGCCGAAGTTTGCGATCGGCACGCCATATTTCTTTTCTATCTCACGCAGGCCGCGCGCGGCCGCGGGGATCGCGGCGATCGGCACGACGATGTCCTCGTCGGCCTGCACGGGGTCGGTCACGCGCAGCGCCTCGTCGATGTTGCGGCGCACGGACCAGATGCGCTCGCGCGTAGTGCGCGTGTCGGCGACATATATCTCCGTCGCCCCCTCCGCCGAGAGGATCTCGCCCGCACGTTCGATATCCATATCGAGCGACTCCTGATTGCCGCCGTCGACCTCGACGAGCAGCACCGCCTCCACACCATCCATAGGCAGCTCCTCGTTGAGAAAACCGCAGGCCTTGCGATAACAGTAGGCGTCGATATATTCGATCGAGGAGGGGACGAGCCCGCCGTGCGCCATCATCTTCGGCACGGCCCTGATCGCCGTCTCGGTGTCTGGGAAGAGGGCGAGCAGCGCGGCGCGGTTTTTCATCAGCGGCTGGAGGCGGAGGATGATCTTCGTCACATAGCCAAGCGTGCCCTCCGAACCGACAAAGAGCTCCTTCAGGCTGTAGCCGGAGACATCCTTCATCAGCTTGCCGCCGAGCGTCAAGATCTCGCCGGTCGGCAGTACCACCTCGAGCCCCAGCACATAACGCATCGTCACGCCGTACTTTACGGCGTTGCCGCCGCCGGCGTTTTCCGCGATATTGCCGCCGATATGGCAGGAGAGGACGCTCATCGGGTAACCGGTGTAGGCGAGCCCTTTTTCGGCGGCCGCTGTGTTTATCTCGCTGGTGATGACACCGGGCTCCGTGACGGCGACAAGATTCTCCGCGTCGATTTCGATTATATGGTTGAGCCTTTCGTCGGAGACGACGATACCTCCGTAGATGGGAAGCGCGCCGCCGGAAAGCCCCGTGCCGCCGCCGCGCGGCGTGACGGGAATTCGATGCCGGCAGGCGAGCTTCAGGATCTCGGATACCTCGCGCGCCGAGGCCGGAGCGACGACGACATCGGGCAGATATCGCTCGCCGGCGCGCAGCGTCGTCGTTTCGTCGCGCGAGCAGGCCTCCCGCTTCTCTTCCGTCGTCCAAAGATGGGCGGAGCCTACGATCTCCGCCAGCGCCGCAAGTATCTCATCAGTTATAATGCCGTATTCCATGGTACAGCGCCTCTCTTCCCTCCCAAATATTTAAAGTCCGTATATTTTTATAGCATTATATTATATTATAATAATGTGCGATATTTGACTTTGTTTTAAGGAGAACCCTTATGGCCGCCAGTTTTGAAATCTCTGCTATGTCATTGATCCTTGTCTGTCTTTTAGTCTTTCTCGCAGGATTTGTCGACGCCTCGGCGGGCGGCGGCGGGATCATCTCGCTGCCGGCCTACATCTTTACGGGGATGCCCGCACACTTCGCGCTCGGCTGCAACAAATTCTCGAGCTCCTGCGGCACCACCCTCGCGGTCTTCAAATTCTGGCGGGGCGGGGCGGTCGACATCCGCGCGGCGGCGCTTGCGGCGGCCGGCTCCTTCATCGGCTCCGCCGCCGGCGCGAAGACGGCGCTGATGCTCAGCGATCAGACGCTCAAAGCGATGCTCCTCGTCATCCTGCCCTGCGCGGCGGTGGTCATCTTTCTTAAGAGAAACCTCGGCGACTGCGACCGCTCCGCCGAAGTAGACCGCGACCGCGCCGCGGCGCTCGCCTTTCTGATCGGACTGCTGATAGGCGGCTATGACGGGCTCTTCGGGCCGGGGACGGGCACCTTCGCGATCATAGCATTCTCGGTCCTGATGAGATTCGACCTCAAGACGGCCTCGGGAAACGCAAAGATCCTGAACCTCGCCTCCAACTACGCCTCGCTGACGACCTTCGCCTTAGCGGGGACGATCCTGTACGGCGTCGCGATCCCCGCGGCGCTCTGCGGCATCGCCGGCAACTATTTCGGCGCGCAGTGCGCGCTGACAAAGGGCGCGCGCTTCATACGTCCGATGATGCTCACGGTGCTCGCACTGCTGATGCTGAAACTTTTATGGGACATCCTCTCTTAGAACAGCGGCGTGCCCCTTGCTTGGCGGACGCCTCTTAAAATATTACCGGCCGAGCCCCTCGACGGCCTCCTTTATCCTTCTCATGCCCTCTTCGATATAATCGTAGGAGCGGCAGTAGGCGAGGCGGATATGGCCGGGCATACCGAAGACCTCGCCGGGCACGGTGGAGACGCCCGCCTCTTCAAGCAGCCAGGAGCAGAACTTGAAGCCGTCCATGCCAAGCCGCGAAATGCGCGGGAAGGCGTAAAAGGCTCCCGCGGGCGTGGCCGCCTCAAAGCCCTCAACGTCGTTGAGCCATTTCACCACCATATCGCGGCGGCGGCGGTATTCGGCGACCATCGCCGTGACGTCGCCGTCCGCGTGGGCCAACGCCTCCACCACCCCCGCTTGGGCGAAGGAATTTGCGCAGGTGGTAAGGTTCTGATGACATTTATTCACATACTGGCGCATCGCCGCGGGGGCGACCACCCAGCCGATGCGCCAGCCGGTCATCGACCAAGTTTTAGAGGCGGCAGAGACCGTCACCGTGCGTTCTTCCATGCCGGGCAGGGAGGCGATGCTCACATGCTCGCCGTCATAGAGGAATTTTTCGTAGCACTCGTCGGAGATCACCCAGACATCGTTCTCGACGGCGAAGGCCGCGATCGCCTCAAGATCTTTCCGCGTCAGCACCGCGCCGCTGGGATTGTTCGGCGAATTTATCAAAAGGGCCTTGGTTTTCGGCGAGAGGGCCTTTTTCAGATCCTCCACCTGGAGCCGGAAGCCATTTTCCATCTTCGTCGGCACGGGGACGAGCACGGCGTTCGCGATGGCGATCTCGTCGGCGTAGGCGGAAAAATAGGGCGCGGGAACTATCACTTCGTCGCCGGGCTCAAAGAGCGTAAGAAAGGTCGCCGTCAGCGCCTCCATCGCGCCGTTGGTGACAACTACGTTCACGTCGGCGTCCACATAATCCATGCCGTTGCAGCGGCGGTATTTATCGGCGACGGCGCAGCGGAGGTCATAGGCCCCAGCCATATCAGTGTAATGCACGTTGCCCTCTTCAAGGGCCCTGATCGCCCTCTCTTTCGCGCATTGCGGCGAATCGAAATCCGGCCGTCCGATCTCCATGTGAATGATGCTGCGTCCCTCGCGCTCCATCTCTTCAGATCGGGTCAATATTTCGCGAATGCCGCCAGACATCTTGATCGAAGCCATGCGGCTGTTGGGGAATTTCACTCTGGTCGTCATCTTTATGCCTCCGTTGTCTCTTAATATATCTTCATTTTTTAGATGCGCGCCGCCCAAGCGGAGCTTTTTTATTATACATCCTGGCGCCTATTTATGCGGCGGCGCTTTCGCAGGGCGAGAACGGACGGCGGGCGGTACGAAAAAGGCCGCTTGCGCAGAAACAGGAGCGCGGCAAGCGCGGCGGCGGTACGCGGCGGGCGCCATTTTATCTCAGAAAATAATCCTTCATTATAAAGCCTTCGCTGTTGACGACGTGGTCATACAGACATCGGTGCAGCGCTTTCGGGTTGCGCTCTTTGAGGCATTTCAATATTATCAGATGCTGGTCGATGGAGTTCTGCGTGTCGGCAAGTGACTGCACGGACAGGCGCTGGAAACGCTTGATCTGCACATGATAGGTCGTCAGTATCGCGCTGATCCTTTTATTGGTCGCGTAGTTGGCGATCGCAAAGTGGAGCTGTATATCCAAATCCGCGACTCTGGATAAATCCACCTGTTCTCCCCTTTTAAAGGAACGGTCCAGCTCCTCCCAGTCGGCGGTCATCTTGACGATGTCGCCGTCAGGGATCCGGTTGGCCGCCGACAGCGCGGCG
Organism: uncultured Cloacibacillus sp.; assembly: GCA_934511335.1. GTDB lineage: Bacteria > Synergistota > Synergistia > Synergistales > Synergistaceae > Cloacibacillus. The sequence continues at coordinate 5,680 of CAKSWL010000019.1, forward strand.
AACGGCTCCAACAGCTTCCTGATATCGTATATCTCGCGCACGTCCTCAAGCGAGATCTCGGAGACGAAGGCCCCCTTCTTGGGGACTATCTTAATATAGCCGTCCTGTTCGAGGACGCGAAGCGCCTCGCGTACCGGCGTGCGGCTGACGCCGATCTCCCGCGCGAGAAATGTCTCCGGGAGCGACTCTCCCATCTTCAAGCGGCAGGAATCTATGCCCTCTTTTATCCAGTCGTAGGCCTTTATCCAGCTATTATTTTCCGGTGAATGATCCGTCACCGCGTATACCCTCCTTAAATTTTTTCTTGCCTGTATACAAGAACTATAGCGTATTTTAGATTTTTGTCCATCATTATTTTTAAAAAATGCAGCGAATGTTCCTGCGGCAGCTATATTGACAATTCATAACGAGAACATTATTATTCTTCCATAAGACACGGGCGTTTTCATTGTATATTTATTATTCAAAGAGGTCGATTGCGAGAATTCTAAAATATTTTTGTATACCGACGGAGTACCTAAAGCACACTGATTTTTAAATTATTCACCTAGGAGGCGCTGCGATGAAACATCGCGTTCCGTATGGGGATAGTTCGCTTGAATTTGATACGCGCGGAAAGAAAGTTCTTTTCTCTGGAGAGATGACGGCGCTGCCCGCGGTCAAAGACCTGCGGGAAGAAATTTTCAAAGCGCTTGATTCTCCAATATCGTCCGCCTCTCTGGCAAGCCTCGCAAAAGGCAAACAAAACATCGTCTTCCTCGTCGAGGACAACACGCGAGAGACCCCGCTCCACATAATACTCCCCATAGTCGTTGATTATCTAAACGGCGCCGGCGTTCCCGACACGGCGGTGACTTTCCTCACTGCGCCGGGAACCCACCGCGTGATGACGGACGAAGAGGTGCGCGGCAAGCTGGGAGAAGAGATCGTGCGCCGTTTCAAGGTCGTCCAGCACGACGCGGCGGACGAAAGCCTCATCGCCGACCTCGGAGAGATAGAGGTCGTGGGATACAAGCTGCCGGTGCGTATCAACAAACTCGCGCTCGCGTCGGACCTGCTTATCGGCGTGGGCAATATCGTGCCGCACAGCGACGCCGGCTTCTCCGGCGGCGCGAAGATCGTGCAGCCCGGCATCTGCGATTTTGTAACGACGCAGGCGACGCATCGCGCGGCGGGCTTCTGCCCCGACATCCCGCTTGGCATGGCGGAGGGCAACCCCTGCCGCGCCGGCATCGACGCGGTGGGAGCGGTAGCGAAGCTGGCCTTCATCATCAACATCGTTAAAAATTACCAGGGCGCGATCGCCGGCATCTTCTGCGGCGACTATTTAAAAGCGCATCGCGCGGGCGTTGAACTTGCAAGAAAATCCTACAGCGTGGAAATGGACGAGCAGGCGGACATCGTCGTCGCCAGCTCCTCTCCCGCTGACATGGATTACTGGCAGGGCATCAAGGGGCTGACTTCGGCATATTTCGCCGTCAAGCCGGGAGGCGCGATCATTCTTGCCGCCCCCTGTTATGAAGGGATGGGCCATAATCATCCGCTTTACGCGCACTGGCTCGGCTCGTCGGTTGAAGAGATCGTCGGCGCGATAAAGGCCGCCTCGCCCTATGATATGGAAACTGACGTCATCTCCGCCGTCGTCGCGCTCGGCAGCCTGAGAACGCTGGCACGCGCAAAGGTCTATATGGTCAGCGAAGGGCTTTCAGCGGCAGAGATCGCAAACATGCGGTATGAGCGCGCCGCCAGCATTCAGGAGGCGCTGGATAAGGCGCTTTCCGAAAACCCGGCGGCCACCGTCGGCATTCTGCCACAGGGCGGCGTCTCCCTGCCCGTTTTAAAAAAACGCGGATAACCGCGAAAAATTTATATAAGCTTATATAAAGAGACTCTCGCAAAAAGAAATATAACTTGTAGAGGAAGGCGGAATGAAATGTTTTTAACAGACGAAGAAAAACGGATCCTTGACGGAGCCGAAGGAGCCGGTAAGCAGAAGGCGATGGAAATGCTTTACGCGCTCGGCCTCACCTTCGACGCGGAAAAGCTCATCCCCGTAAAACGCGCCCACGTGGCTCTGAGCGGGCAGGAGGGCGACACCTACTGGTGCGAGCTGCTGGTAAACGGCGGCGCGACCTGCGCGGTGCCTCCGACGACCAATCCCTACTGGGATACGAACTATCTGACAAAGTTCTTTGACGTGACGAAGGAAGAGCTGGAACTTGCAGACCGCACCGGCGACGCCTACCGCCGTATCGGCGCGAAACTCACATATCACTGCGCGCCCGGTGTCTGCTCCAACGTCCCCTTCTTCGGCGAGCATGTGGCCTTTTCTGAATCCAGCGCCACTCCCTATGTCAACGGCGCCCTCGGCGCCCGCTCCAACCGCGAATCGTCGGTGAGCGCCTTGGCCGCCGCCGTAATCGGCAAGACGCCCTATTACGGCTACCACATCGACGAAAACAGATACGGCGACTTCCTCGTCGACGTCGACGCCGACCTTGAGAGCTGCTACGACTGGGGCATCCTGGGCCACTGTCTGGGCAAGATCGCCGGCTACCGAATCCCCGTGCTCAGATTCAAGAAGCCCCTCCGCCCGACCCAGGAAGACTTCCTCTACTTCGGCGCGGAAGCCGCCACGAGCGGCGCGGTCGCGATGTACCACATGGTGGGGATCACTCCCGAAGCGCCGACGATCGAGGCGGCCTTCGGCGGCAAAAAAGTCCCCGCGCCCGAATGCGTGCTTACCGACAAAGATCTCAAAGACAGAGAGGAGATGCTCACTCCCGCCACCGGGAAGATCAACCTCGTCATGCTCGGCTGCCCGCACTACACCTACAACCAGCTGCTCGACGTCGAAAAGCTGCTGGCAGGCAGGCATATCTGCAACGACACGGCCTTCTGGATCCTTGCGGAATCGGGGGCCGTCGAACTCGCGGAGCGCTCGCACCTGCGCCAGAGGCTTGAACTCCTCGGCGTACGCATGGTGGGCGACACCTGCATCGACGAACCCTGCTGGAAATCATTTGAGGGCGCTTTAGGCGTGACCGACTCACCGAAGTGCGCCTATTACAGAGAGCGCCGCGGACAGCCCTTCGCCATCCGCAGGCTGTCGCAGTGCATAGATGCCGCAGTAAAAGGGAGGCTCGACTAATGGCCGACAACATGAAGGTATACAAGTGCCGCTCAATAGTCCGCGGCTCTGGCGCGGGCGAAGCCGTCGTATCAAAGGACGCGATGTGCTTCTACCTCACCGACCCGACCACCGGCACCGTCATTGAAAGAAACCACGCGATCGAAGGCAAAAGCATCGCCGGCAAAATCCTCGTGCTCCAGTCCGGCAAGGGAAGCTCCGTAGTCCAGGCGGACGGTTTCTACCAGCTGTGGGTGAGAAACAACCTGCCCGCGGCAATCATTATAAACGTCCCCGAACCCGTCATCGTCTCCTCCGCCGTCATGGTCGGCTCTACGATGGTCGACCGCCTCGAAAAAGACCCCTACGAGGTCATCGAAGACGGCGACTATGTGGAAGTGGACGCGGACGCTCAGGAGGTACGCGTATGGAAAGGAGGCAAAACGTCAGACTGATCTTAAGACGGCGTCACTTTTTTGGATTTTTTCAGTAAAAATAAAAAAACAGGGAGGAACAAAAATATGAAAAAGCTTCTCGCAGCAGTAATGTTCATCACCATTATGGCGGCAAGCGCGGCTTTCGCAGCTCCTGAGTACACGATCAAAGTCGGTTATATCGGCTCCGATACCCACCCGACGATGCAGGCGATGAAGACCTTCGCCGAAGATGTGGATAGCGGTTCGAAGGGCAAGATCAAGGTAGAACTTTACCCGAACGCGCAGCTCGGCGGCGACCGCGAACTCTGCGAAGGCGTACAGATGGGCACGATCCAGATGGCCATCCCCTCGACCTCGGCTCTCGCCGGCTTCGACAAGCGCATCCAAGTCCTCGACCTGCCCTACCTCTTCACGACGAGAAAGGCGGCCTTTGAGGCGGTAGACGGCGAGCTCGGGCAGAAACTCAACTCCTACCTGCAGAAGAAGGGCTTCGAGGTCCTCGGCTATCAGGAAAACGGCTTCCGCCACGTGACGAACAGCAAGCGCCCCGTCAAGAGCCCCGCGGATCTCAAGGGGCTCAAAATACGCACGATGGAAAACCCCATGCACATCGCCTTCTTCAAGGAGCTCGGCGCGAACCCCACCCCGATGAGCTGGGGCGAGCTTTACACGGCGCTGCAGCAGGGAACGGTAGACGCGCAGGAGAACCCCTACGCGATGATCGACGACGGTAAGTTCTACGAGGTCCAGAAGTACGTCTCCGAGACCGGACACGTCTTTTCCTACGAAATCCTTATCGCGAACAAGAAATTCATGGACAAGCTTCCCTCCGACCTCCGCGAGGTAGTCGTCGACGCGGCCCGCAAGGCGATCACGGCGCAGCGCGCCAGCCTCGAGAAGGAAGAGGCCGCCTTCAAAGCAAAGGTCACCAAGGCCGGCCTGCAGGCGAACGAGCTGACGCCGGAGCAGAAGAAGCCCTTCGTAGAGGCGACGAAGAAGGTCTACACACAGTTTGAAAAGGATCTCGGCAAGGAGATCATGGATATCGCCAGAAAGGTACAGATGTAATTTTTCCAGATCTTAAGCAAAAACACGCGCGTCCCTTGCACAAAGGGACGCGCTTTATAGCCGCCTCAGGAGGTTGTTGCCGCGATGACCGTCAAGAAGTTTTTCGATAACTTTGAAGAGTATTTCTGCGTCTGGACGATGGCGATTATGACCGCTCTCGTCTTCATCCAGGTCGTCATGAGGTACGTCTTTTCCAATTCCCTCTCCTGGAGCGAGGAGATGGCGCGCTTTATCTTCCTCTGGCTCTCATGGATCGGGGCAAGCTACGCCGTAAAAGAGCGCAGCCACTTTCGCGTCGAGATGTTCGCGAACATGGTAAAGGGCGCGGCGCGCCGGTATTTTGAATATTTCGTGCTGATCGTCTGGTTTATTTTCAGTTTCATTCTCACATGGCTGGGAACCGAGCTCGTCATTTTTATTTATGATACGGGGCAGGCTTCCGCCGCCATGGATATCCCGATGACCTGGCCCTACGCCTCCGTCCCCGTCGGCTGCGGCCTGATGTGCATCCGGCTGATCGTTGAAATGTACAAGATCTATAGGGGAGAGCCTGTAGGTCCGGAAAAGAAAGAGGAAGAATTGGAGGAGATGATATAAGATGGAGGCGTTGATTCTCTTCTCTTTGCTGATAATCACCATCGGTCTCAGCATCCCCATCGGCATCACGCTGGGGCTTTCGACGAGCATCGCCATGTGGCTGACTTCGGATATCCCGATGCTGATGCTGGCACAGAAGTCGGTGACGGGGCTGGATTCTTTCCCGCTGCTGGCGATCCCCTTTTTCATCCTCGCTGGCGCTTTGATGTGCAACGGCGGCATTTCGCGCCGTCTCGTCACTCTCGCCGAGAGTCTGGTCGGCTTCATCACGGGCGGACTGGCGATGGTGACGGTGCTGGCCTGTATGTTCTTTGCGGCCATTTCCGGCTCCGGGCCGGCGACGGTCTCCGCCATCGGCTCTTTTATGATCCCTTCGATGAAGGAGCGCAAGTATGACGCGGGCTTCGCCGCCGCCATCACCGCCGCGGCGGGGACGATCGGCGTCATCATCCCGCCCTCGATACCCTTCGTCATCTACTGCGTCGTCGCGCAGTGCTCCATCGGCGATATGTTCATCGCCGGCATCGTGCCGGGGGTGATCATCGGCGTCGCCCTGATGCTCGTCTGTTACGTGACGGCAAAGAAACGCCATTATGTGAGCGTCTCCGAACGCCCCAAGTTCTCAAGCGTATGGAAGGCCTTCAGGGAGGCTTTCTGGGCGCTGATGGTGCCGGTGATCATCTTAGGCGGCATCTACGGAGGCATCTTCACGCCGACGGAGGCGGCGGTGGTCGCGGTAGTCTACTCGGTGCTCGTCGGCAAATTCGTCTACAAGGAGCTTGACGGAAAATCCATCTATGAGTGCCTGCGTGTCTCCGGGCTCATAAACGGCGCGACGGAGTTCATGATCGGGCTTTCGATGGCCTTTGCCAGCTATCTGGCGATGGCGCAGATACCGGCGCACGTCGCAGAGTGGCTGGCCGGCTTCGCCCACAATCCCTTTATCCTGCTGATGGTGATCAACGTCTTCCTGCTGATCATCGGCTGCTTCGTGGACAACATCGCGGCGGTGATCATCCTGACGCCGATACTGCTGCCGGTGGTCAAAACGATAGGCGTCGACCCGATCCACTTCGGGCTCATCATCACCGTCAACCTGGCCTGCGGCTTCATCTCGCCGCCCTATGGGATAAACCTCTTCGTCGCCTCCGCGATCTCGGGGGAGAGCATCGAAAATATCTCCAAATCGATACTCCCCTCCTTCCTGGCGATGGTCGCCTGTCTGCTGCTCTTTACATATTTCCCCGTCTTCTCGCTCGGACTGCTCAACGTGTTGAGGTAGGCGAAGCGGCGGTATATCCCCGCGCCGGCGGAGGCGAAAAGCGGCCTCCGCCGGCAGCAGCGGGCAAACGCGAGACCGTGCAGCGCAGCGGTTTTGATGATAGATTTACGCCAGAAAGATAAAATTTCAGCGATCGATAAAAGCAGATGGAGGTCCTTAGATATGAACTATAAAACTCCGCCGGAGATAGCGGAAAGCGCCGTCACTGCGGCGATAAACAAGGCCAGCCTGCCCTTCCTTCCGATGTTGCTGCTGGGATTTCTTGCCGGAGCCTACATCGCAATGGGCGGCTGTTTCATGATCGTGGCGACGCAGGACGCGGCGCGGTACGCAGGCATAGGCATCTCAAAGCTGCTCAGCGGTTTCGTCTTCTCTCTCGGCCTCTTTCTCGTCGTCGCCGCAGGCGGCGAGCTCTTCACCGGCAACTGCCTGATGCCTATCGGGCTGCTCTCGCGCAAAATATCGTGGCGCGGCATGCTGCGCAACCTCTCGGCGGTATACGCGGCAAACTTTGCGGGCGCCCTCTTCTTCGCCTGGCTGATATTCCAAAGCGGCGTGCTGACACAGAGCTGCGCTGAAAAAGCGCTCGCCATCGCCGCCGCCAAAGTACGCATCCCGCTCCCTCAGATGATCGTGCGCGGCATCCTCTGCAACTGGTTCGTCGGCCTCGCCGTATGGCTCACCTTCGGCGCGCTGGACATGTCGGGCAAATTCGTCGCGCTGCTGATGCCGATCACGGCCTTCGTCGCAATGGGCTTTGAGCACTGCGTCGCCAATATGTTTTTCCTGCCGCTCGGCCTGATGATACAGAACGGGACAGCGGCGCCTGAGCTGACGGCCGCCGCCGCGCTTGGCAACATCATCCCCGTAACGCTTGGAAACATCATCGGCGCGGCGCTTCTAGTGGGAATCATTTATTTCTTCATCTACCGCGAAGGGCTCGCGAAGGGCTGAAACCTCTAACGGAGCTCAAAAACCGATCGTATTTAAACAAAAAAAGACGAGGCGGCCATACAGAAAATATCTTTTGTCGGGGAAAAATCCGTACGCGCGACACACCTCTTCTCCACCGAAGACGGCATGCCGGCCCTCCCTAAGGATGTCGAAAACGCGCTCTTCTCCGCGAGAATGACTGCGGCGGGGCGCCTCCCCTTCGAGCAATGCGCGGGCATGAAACGCTCTCGGGAGAAAGCGCCTTCGCCGGCATCCTCCTAAGACCGCCGCGCGAAAGAAACGACCGATAAGACACGCTGTCTGCTGCACAAAATTAAAGACAGGGTCCTTCCATGTGATATGAAAGGAGCCCTGTCTTCTTTATCGTACGCCGTATAGTGCGGCTTAAATCCCGCTTAGAAGAGCCCTGTGACCTTTCCCTGGGCGTCGACGTCGATGCTGCAGGCGGCGGGGCGTTTCGGCAGGCCGGGCATCGTCATGATCGCGCCGGTGATGGGGATGATGAAACCAGCGCCCGCGGATAGGCGCACTTCGCGCACCGTCAGCTTGAAGTCCGTCGGGCGGCCCTTTTTGCTCGCGTCGTCGGAGATCGAGGCCTGCGTCTTCGCCATGCAGATGAGCAGGCCGTCTTTGCCGAGGTCGTGGATTTTCTTGAGGTCCTTTTCGGCCTTGTCGGTGAATACTACGCCCTCTGCTCCATATATCTTCGTCGCGATGGTCTCGATCTTCTCTTTCGGCGAGAGTTTTTCGTCGTAGAGGTAATGGAAGCTGTTTTCTTTGTCGCAGGCCTTGATGACCTCTTGGGCCATCTCTATGCCGCCCTCGCCGCCCTTCGCCCAGATGTCGGACTCCACGACGGGCACGCCGAGCTTGGCGCATTTTTCCTGGATGAACTTGAGCTCCTCTTCCGTGTCTGTCGGGAAGGCGTTGAGGGCGACGACGACGGGCAACCCGTAGGAGAGCATGTTTTCCACGTGCTTCTCAAGGTTGGGGATGCCGGCCTCAAGCGCCGCCATATTAACTTTGCCGAGGTCCTCTTTCGCCACGCCGCCGTGCATTTTGAGGGCGCGGATCGTCGCCACGATGACGACGGCGTTCGGCTTGAGTCCCGCGAGGCGGCATTTGATGTCAAGGAACTTCTCCGCGCCGAGGTCGGCGGCGAAGCCCGCCTCGGTGACGAAGTAGTCGGCGAGTTTCAGTCCGTATTTGGTGGCCATCACGCTGTTGCAGCCGTGGGCGATATTCGCAAAGGGGCCGCCGTGGATGAAGGCGGGAACATGCTCCAGCGTCTGTACGAGGTTCGGCTTGATGGCGTCTTTCAGCAGCATCGCCATCGCGCCCTGCGCCTCGAGGTCTTTCGCGGTGATGGGTTTGTCGTCGTAGGTGTAGGCGACGATAATATTCGCCAAACGCTCCTTGAGGTCGTCGATGCCCTGCGAGAGGCAGAGGATCGCCATGATCTCCGAGGCGACGGTGATGTCAAAGCCGTCCTGGCGCGGCACGCCGTCGGGCTTGCCGCCGAGGCCGATTACGACATTGCGCAGCGCGCGGTCGTTCATATCAAGCACGCGCTTGAAGACGATGCGGCGCGGGTCGATATTGAGAGGGTTGCCTTGCTGGACGGAGTTGTCGACCATCGCGGAGAGGAGGTTGTTCGCCGAGGTGATGGCGTGGAAGTCGCCCGTGAAGTGGATGTTGATATCCTCCATCGGCACGACCTGGCTGTAACCGCCGCCGGCGGCGCCGCCCTTCACTCCGAAGACGGGGCCGAGAGAGGGTTCGCGGAGCGCCAGAGTGACCTTTTTGCCGAGTTTGGCCAGCGCCTGCGCAAGGCCGACGGAGGTCGTCGTCTTGCCCTCCCCCGCAGGAGTCGGGGTTATCGCCGTGACCAAGATCAGCTTGCCGTCGCTGTTGTCTTTGACCTTCTCCCAAAGGTCGAAGGAGACCTTCGCCTTGTATTTGCCATAGAGCTCAAGATCGTCCGCGTCGATGTCGAGCTTTTTCGCAACGTCCACAATGGGTTCCATCACAGCCTGCTGCGCTATCTCAATATCGCTAAGAAAAGCCATTTTAACCACTCCTGTTTTTTTAAATTCTGATGTGCGCCGCACAAAACCAACTCCGCAGTTTCGCGGCAACATTAGTATATTTTATCCTATTTCGCCAAATTTTTTAACCGTTCCCTCTCTATTTAGCGCGTGTTAGTCAAATATTATTTAAGAATCGCCT
>CAKSWL010000020.1 GCA_934511335.1 uncultured Cloacibacillus sp.
CTCCGCCGATGTGCAGCGATCCCGTCGGGCTCGGCGCGAATCTTACTCTTACCTTATCGGTCATTTATTTTTTCCTCCCCAAAATTTTTGCATATTATGCGTGGCGGCAGCAAGGGCGATTCCTTTAAAATGATCTTTGGAGTATTATAGACTAACCGCGTTGGCGGCGCATAGACTTACTGCCACGAATGAATATTATATCCTAAAGACAGCGGGGATGGGTCATATGAAAAAACAAATGTTGCTGATAGACGGACATGGACTGGCGTTTCGGGGCTATTACGCTCTGCCGGAGAACTTAGCGGCGGCGGACGGAACGCCGACGAACGCCATCCTCGGATTTGTGAATATGCTGATGAAGGCGCTGGAGGAGTGGCCCTCCGAGGGGGTGGGGATCTTCTTTGACGTCAAAGGACCCACCAAACGTCACGAGCTGTTTGAAAACTATAAAGAAGGACGCAGGCCGGCGCCGGAATCCTTCAAAGTGCAGCTGCCGCTGATCGTCGAGCTGTGCCGCCTGATGGGGCTGCCGGTTTTCATGCGTGAGGGCGTGGAGGCTGACGATTGTATTGTTTCGACGGCCGCGGCCGGTGCGCGCGGCGGCTGGGACGTGAAGATCCTCTCCGCCGACAAGGATCTTTTTCAGGCGATAAACGGCGATGTGGAGGTTATCCGTCCCTCGCGCGGCGTTACGGATTTCAATCTTTACGACGAAGAAAATTTTAAGGAAAAGTATGGTTTCACCCCGCCGCTGATGGCCGATTATCTCGCCCTTGTGGGAGACGCGGTGGATAATATCCCCGGCGTTCCCGGCATCGGCGACAAGACGGCGAAAGAGCTTGTCGGCAGGTACGGGGCGTTGGAGGGGATTTATGAAAACCTTGACGAGGTCTCCAAGGCGCGCCGCAATAAGCTCGAAGAACACCGGAAGCTTGCCTTTCGCAGCCGTGAACTGATCGTTCCCCAGCCGACGGAGCCGGTTCCCTTCAGCGAGCTTGAAGTAAAGGACCCCTCGATGGAAAGGCTGGCGGAGCTCTGCCGCCGGCTGGGGCTTAAAAAGCTGCTCGAACGCTTTACTGACGGCGCGGCGCCGGCCGCGGAGGAAGAGGCTCAGAGCCGCCTTGACCGAGAGATAAAATCAACGGAGGCCGCCCTTGACGAACTGCTTGCCGCGGACGAGCTTGCGCTTGCGCCGGCGGCGATCGTGCGCGGCGGCTTCGCCGTTGCGGACCGCGGCGGCAGAGTCGCCGGCCTGGACCTCTCTTTGCCGGAGGAACGCGAAAAATTCCGCCGCTGGACGGAGCGCGGGACGCTTACGCTCTACGGCTGCCGGACGCTGGCTTCCCTCTATCCGGAGCTGCCGCTGCCGCCTTTTGAGAGGATACATGACTTGGAGATCGCCAATTATCTGCTCCATCCCGACCGCGGCGGGGCAAAAGGCGTCGCCCGCGCGATCGGCGGCCCGCTGCCCGCAGACCGCGAACTGGCTTTGCGGCTCTTTGACCTCTACGCCGTCTTTGAGCCTGATTTAAAAAAATACGGCCTTGAGAAGGTCATGCTGGAGATAGACCTGCCGCTCTCCAAGACGCTGGCGAAGATGTACCGCACGGGAATACATGCCGACGCCGGAATGCTCGCCGCCGTTGAAAAAGAGCTCTCCCAAAATATCGCGGCGGCTGAGGATGATATCGAGAGCTACGTGGGAGAGAGGATAAACCTGTCTTCGCCTAAACAGGTGGGGCAGCTTCTCTTTGAGAGGCTGATGCTGCCGCCGATAAAGAAGAACCAGAGCGGCTATTCGACGGACGCCTACGTGCTTGACGAGCTTTCTAAACTGCCGGAGCCGCTCTGCGTAGTGCCGCGGAAAATCATCAGTTACCGTGAAGAATCTAAAGTACAGACGGGATTTGTGCAGCCCTTTCTAAAGCTGAGCCGTGAGGGCGGCGGCATCATCCATTCGACCTTCGACCATCTTGCCACCGGCACGGGGCGCCTTGCGAGCAAAGACCCCAACGTTCAGAACATGCCGGTCTTCGGCGACTGGGCGGATCGCTTCCGAGCCTGTTTCACGCCGCGCGGCGACGATTCGGTCTTTGTCGCGGCGGACTATTCGCAGATCGAGCTGCGCGTCCTCGCCGACCTTACGGGCGAGGAAAAGCTGATACAGGCCTTTCGCGACGGGCATGACATCCATCTTGAGACGGCATCCTGGGTCTTTGGGCTGCCGTCGGAGGATATCACCTCCGAACAGCGCCGTTTCGCGAAGGTGGTAAATTTCGGCCTCATCTATGGTATGAGCGCCTTCGGCCTGGCGCAGCGGCTGGGGGTCCCGCGCAACGTGGCCGCTCAGATGGTGGATAAATATTTCAGCGTGCTGCCCAAAGTACAGAAATACATGAGCGAGAGCGTCGCGGAGGCTAAAGAGCGGGGCTTTACCCGTTCGTACTTCGGGCGGATACGCCCGCTCTCGGAGGTCAGCACGATCGAAGGGCGAGGCAACAATCCCATCAACCGTGTCGCGGTGAACACGCCGCTCCAGAGCACGGCGGCCGATATCGCCAAGGTCGCCCTCTTACGCTTCGACAACGCGCTCGAAGAAAAATTCCCTGAGGCGAAGACGGTGCTTCAGATTCACGACTCCATCGTCTGCGAATGCCGCCGGGACGAGGCCGACGCGGTGGAGAAGCTGCTCGTAGAGACGATGGAAGCCGTCGATATCCTTAAGGTGCCGCTCAAGGCGGAGCCGAAGCGGGGCCGTTCCCTGAAAGAGGTATAGGGTAAAAGAGATCGCCAATCTTTATACAAAGTTTTTAAAGAAAAGAGGTCTTTGATTTATGCAGAATTTCACCTATTACGCGCCGACGAAGGTCGTCTTTGGAAAAGACGTGGAAAAAGAGACGGGAAGGCTGATCCGCGAGCAGGGAGGCCGAAAGGCGCTGGTCGTCTACGGCGGCGGCAGCGCCAAACGCAGCGGGCTGCTTAGCCGTATCGCCGCCTCGCTCGACGAGGCGGGCGTGACGCACCTCGAGCTGGGGGGCGTGGTCCCCAACCCGCGCCTTTCAAAGGTCTGCGAGGGGATAGAGCTCTGCCGCCGCGAGGGTGTGGACTTTTTACTCTCCGTGGGGGGCGGCAGCGTCATCGATACCGCGAAGGCGATCGGCTACGGCGTCCCGTACGAGGGCGACGTCTGGGACTTTTATGCGGGCAAAGCGGCCGCGAAAGCGTGTCTGCCGATGGGCTGCGTGCTGACGATCGCCGCCGCGGGAAGCGAAATGAGCAACTCCAGCGTCATCACGAACGAGAATGGCTGGCTCAAGCGCGGATATCGGAACGACCTGTCGCGCCAGCGCTTCGCGGTGCTGAACCCCGAACTGACCTATACGCTGCCTCCCTATCAGACGGCAAACGGCGCGGTCGATATCATGATGCACACGATGGAGCGTTACTTTACCACGGAAAAAAATCTCGCCCTCACCGACGCGCTCGCTGAAGGGCTGATACGCACGGTGATAAAATGCGCGCATACGCTGCGCGAAGACCCCGCGGATTATGCCGCCCGCGCCGATATGATGTGGGCCTCCAGCCTCTCGCATAACGGCCTGATGGGCTGCGGCTCGGTGGAGGACTGGGCCTCCCATCAGATCGAGCACGAGCTCAGCGGCATGTTCGACTGTTCGCACGGCGCGGGGCTTGCGGCTATATGGGGCTCCTGGGCGCGCTATGTCATGGATGCCGGATACGCGCGCTTTGCTCAGTTCGCCGTGAATGTGATGGGAGTCGCCCGCGGCACGGACGATAGGATGACGGCGGAAAGGGGCGTCGCCGCCGCGGAAGATTTTTTCCGTTCAATAGACATGCCGGTCAGCATCAGAGAGCTGGGGTATGAGCTAAGCGGCGAACAGATCAACGAACTTGCCGAAAAGTGTACCTTATATGGGAAGCGCACCGTCGGCAGTTTCAAAAAACTGGAGCGCGGCGATATCGTTAAAATTTATGAAATGGCGCGCGGCTGAGGAAAACGACTTCGCGTCCGCCTTATCGAAGGAAGAGAGGCCCGCCGTGCGGCGGGCCTCTTTCAGAGCGCTCCTAAAAACATTTGATCTTCGGGCCGGCGTTTCGTTGGTTATTATTCCAGCTGGTCCTCAATACTTCGACTGCATCACCTCAATGATCGAAGTTTCTATGCCGTCGCTTATCGTTATCTTCGCCGTCCGTGAATCGCCGCTTTCGTTCGCGTCGATGTCGAACATCACCGCCTCAAGAGTGTCGCCGGTGCCCCGTCCGCTCTTCTTGTTCACGGCGCACCACGAGCTGTCGCTTTCTATCGTCCAGTCCTTTTCGGAGAGGAAGTGAAACACGCTGTGCTGCGCCTTCGCGTCAAAGTCGAAGGTCGGCTTGTCCACCGCGATGAGCGGGGGCAGGCGCAGCGGGATAGTCAGCGAATTGTCGTGCGGCGTGTCGGTATCTATGCGGCCGACCTCATAGATCCACATCCCGCCCCCGAAGGCTCCGCGCGTCCAGCCCTCCGTCCAGCGGAAGCTGGCGTTCAGCTTCAGCCCCTCGTCTCCTTTACGGCTGCGGTAGGAGGAGGCCACGGCCCATATCCACTGTTGGTGCGGCTGCAGCAGCCTGCGCGCCGCGTCGGGAGCGTTGTTTAAGTGAAGGTACATGAAATTCTTGCTGCCGTTCGACGGGCGCTGTATGTCGTAATTCCATTTGGCGTTTGAAGCGCCGCCGTTAAGCGACTGGTTATAGATGTCGTAGTCGTAGATAGTTATCTCTTCGGAGGATGAGAAGGAGACGCCCCCCGAGAGGCCGCCTGCCGGCGCGCCGCCGCTGAAACCGATGTTGCCGCCCACTTCCCACGAGAAGCCGGTCGTCTTCGTCTTTGACCTGTTGACGTTCTCCGGCGCATGGTTGAGCAGGAAGATATCAGCGGTGGAGGCGTCCTTTTCGTTTATCCACTGATCCATCAGGTACGCCGAGTTGTATCCTTCGACGAAGTCGGCCTCCCCGTCTAAGACGCCCACCCTTATGTGATTCTTATGGTACTTTTTATATGCGGACTCTGGATTGAACGAGTGCGAAGACTGCACAAGGTAGTAGTCCCTATTGTCGGTGAAGGAGTGGCACGCATAGATGGTATAGGTGAGGAGATATTTGCGTCCCTTGTACGAACAGTCGTTCTGCACGACCTGCGCCTGAGCCAGCTTCGTCAGGTCGTTGTCGCCGTTCGCTGATTCGCGCGCTGCGGCCAGCTCGGACTTCATATCGTCGACGCTCCGCGCCCATTCGATAAAGTTCGCGACGCGCAGCCGCTGCTGTTTCGCCTCTTCGGCGTCTGCGTCTTCCTCCGCGGGCGCGTCCGCTTCGACATCCTCGCTGACCGTCTCTTCGGAGGTGCTGACGGGGGCGAAAGTTCCGCTGACGTCGGTCGTCTCTCCAGTTGTCACGTTGTTGTCGTTGCGCGTGACGTAGGTGAATATGTCTTTACCGCGTTTCGCCATCGCGTATATCTCGACGTTGAGGTCGACGTCGCCGCTCGCCGCCGCGTAGTTCGGGGTTTCTCCGAGCGCTTTGAGGAAGGCGTTGACCTCGCCTATTCCGGCGTGTTCGATGGCTACGATCGCGCCGTCGTCATACATCTTTTTCATGAATTTGAGCGAAGCTTCCGAGAATTCGCCCGCGCTGTTCGACAACATGTATATGGAACCGTCGGATTTCGGTGCGAGCTTTCTGATAACAGCCTGTTCCGGCAGGTACTCCGCCAGTTCGCCGTGAAGCGCGCCGTCAAGGTTTATCTGTGCCTTTGAAGACGAGTCGCCGGAGTCGCCTCCGCAGCCGCCCGATATAAAGAGCGCCGCCGCGGATATGAGCATTAAAAGATAGAATGTCACTGACCGCCTGCATTTCATGAAGTATCTCTCCCTCTTGTAGCTTGTATTGCCTTGCGTACCGTAAAATTGTAATACCTTTTCATGCCTATTTCAATGTTTTATAAGGGTTTTTGTTTGCAAAGAAGGACTAGGGAAAGGCTGCTCAATTGAAAATCATCCGGAATAATAATCAACGTAAGTCCTGCCGATTACGGACATGAAGCAGAAATATATGATTTCTTGCGAAGCGGCTGGCGCATATGGTCAGCGGATCCCTAAGACAAACGGCTGACCGCTTGCTGCGGAAAATACAATATTTCCAGATGCGGCCGATTAGACGAGAATCACCAGGTAATGCTGGGAGGCTTTTTGGTCTGCCGTATGACGGAGGTTTGACAAACCCACATAAATCTAAAATGAAAATAAAACAATAGCTTGCGCCGGCCGCCGAACTGGAATATAATACATTGCTGTATGTTAGACGTACTTGAACATCTGGAGGTGCAATAAATTGAAGAAGGACATCCACCCGAAATACGAGAGCTGCAAGGTGACTTGCGCCTGTGGCAATACATTTGAGACAAAGTCCACAGTGGGCGACATGAGAGTTTCGGTCTGCAACGCCTGCCATCCGTTCTACACTGGCAAGAAGGGCCGCGTCATCGAAGCGGGACGTCTGGAGAAGTTCCGTCAGAAGTATGCCGGCGTGAACTACGGACAGAAGAACGTAAGCGAAACCGCCGAATAGCTTTTTGAATTAAGAGGGGGGCGCTTGGGCGGACCCCCCTCTTTTGTTTAGGAGCCGCCTTCCGGCGCCGCCGTCAGCTTTGAAAGCGGCGGACGGCGGCTTTTCACCGGCGTGATTGATATGCAGGGATATTGCAAGCCGCGTTTTTATCTCTGCGAACGCTCATGCGGCGCGGATCGTCTTTTCGTTTCGCGTCCGCTGAGAAGTTTTTTACCTCAAAATACTGACAACTTATAGAGGAGTGGTGCCGGAATGAGCGTTTTTGTGAAACTTATCGCGGCAACGCCCGAGGCGGACAAGGTCGTTGCCGCGGCGGCGAAGATATGTTACAGCCCGTCGGGCGCGGCGGAGATCCTTGACGGTCTCGACCCGGCAAAAACCGCCTCTTTTTTAAAGATGCTGCGCGAGTCAGGACACCTTTCACCATTTGAACACGCCTCTTTTACCTTCGCCATTGAAGGAGTGAGCCGCGTGGCGACGCACCAGCTCGTGCGGCACCGGATGGCCAGCTATTCCCAGCAGAGCCAGCGCTACGTCGGGATGTCCGGCAACGGCTGCATAGTGCCGCCCTCGGTCGAGGCGAATCCCGAGGCGCTCGCCATTTTTAACGAACAGATCGAAGCCGCCCAGCGCGCCTACGAAAGGCTTGTTTCCTTAGGCGTCCAGAAGGAGGACGCGCGCTTCATCCTGCCGCACGGCGCCAAGACGCGCATCGTCGTGACGATGAACGCGCGCGAACTGCACCATTTCTTCGCGCTTCGCCTCTGCCGCCGGGCCCAGTGGGAGATCCGCGAGCTTGCGCGCGAGATGCTGCGCGCGGCGCGTGAGGCCGTGCCCGTGCTTTTTGCCACGGCGGGGCCCTCCTGCGTCGCCGAGGGAGCCTGCCGCGAGGCGCACTCCTGCGGCCAGCCCTACAAAGGTATGGAGGACGTGCTTTCGCGATGAGGACCGCCGCGCTGCTTCAGGCGGCGCTTTTGGCGCTGACGGAGCCGCCCCCCCAAAAAATACCGGTGGGCGGTCAGGCCGTCATCGAGGGGGTGCTCATGAAGGGGCCAGAGCACTGGGGGCTTGCCGTCAGGGAACCCAAGGGGACGATCTGCCTGAAATCCTGGCGCGGCTCCGCGTGGCTCAAAGAGGGCATTTGGCGGTGGCCCGTCGTCCGCGGCTTTGCCACAATGGTTGAGATGATGAGGATCGGCATGAGGGCGCTTTCCCTCTCCGCCGACATCAGCCTCGGCGAGGAGGAAAAAATATCTCCCCTTGAGACGGCGCTTTCGGTGGGGGCTGCGCTGCTGGGCGTCGTGGGGATTTTTCTCGCGCTGCCGATGTTTGTCTCCGAATATGTCACGGAACATTTTTCGCTCTCGCACTTCGGTAAAAACATCGTCGAAGGGGCTATGCGCGGAGTGATATTCGTCGGCTATGTGGCGGCGATTTCCATGTGGAAGGATATCGCCCGCGTCTTTGAATATCACGGCGCGGAACATAAGACGATAAACGCCTATGAGCATGGCGCGCCGCTCACGCCGGAGAGCGTGGCGCGTTATTCGCGCATCCACAGACGCTGCGGGACTTCGTTCCTTTTAATCGTGATCGTCGTGAGCATCATCGTCTTCTCCCTTATCGGAGGCGGCTCCATCCTCTGGAGGGTCGGCAGCCGCGTCGTGCTGCTGCCCTTGGTGATCGGCCTCTCCTACGAGTTCATCCGCGGCGCCTCAAACTCCGATACTTGGGGAAAATACTGTATAATGCCAGCGCTTTCGCTTCAATATATAACGACGCGCGAACCCTCCGCCGATCAGTTGGAGGTAGCGATTGCCGCGCTTGACGCGGCGCTTGACCCGAACAGAGAAAATAAAGATATTGCCGCAGGTGGTGTAGAAGATGGAACTGATAGATAAGCTTAAAGAAATTGAGGCCAGTTACCGCGAGCTAGAGCAGAAGATGGCCGATCCCGCGGTGGCTAACGATCCTCAGGAGATGCAGCTTCTTGGCAAAAAGCATGTCGACCTCGCCCCGATCGTCGACGCCTTTTCGCAGTATGAGGCGGTGCTGCATGGCATCTCCGACGCTAAAGAGATGATCGGCGGCGATGACGAAGAGATGCGCGAGCTGGCTAAGGAAGAGCTTGCGGAACTTGAGGCGCGCCTTCCCGAACTGGAGAAGAACATTCGCATTCTCCTTTTGCCGAAAGACATCAACGACGACAAGAGCGTAATCATCGAAATTCGCGGCGGCGCGGGCGGGGACGAAGCGGCGCTCTTTTCGGCCAACCTTTTCCGCATGTATACGCGTTTTGCCGAGCGCCAGCGCTGGAAGACGGAGATCATCTCCGGCAGCGAAACCGGCATCGGCGGATTCAAGGAAATAATCTTCCGCGTCGACGGGACGGGGGCTTTCAGCATGCTTAAGTTTGAGAGCGGCGTCCACCGCGTACAGCGCGTTCCCGAGACTGAGGCGAGCGGACGCATCCACACCTCGACGGCGACCGTTGCGGTATTGCCCGAAGCGGCGGAGGTCGACGTCGAGATCCGCGCGGAGGACCTTAAAATCGACACCTACCGCTCAAGCGGCGCGGGCGGGCAGCACGTCAACATGACAGACTCCGCGGTGCGCATCACGCACCTTCCCACCGGCATCGTGGTCACCTGCCAAGACGAGCGCTCGCAGATCAAAAACCGCGTGAAGGCGATGCAGTTTTTGCGCACTAAGCTTTACGACGCCGAGCTTCAGCGGCAAAACGCCGAAATGGCGGCCGAACGCAAAGGACAGGTCGGGACCGGCGACCGGGCCGAGCGCATCCGCACCTATAACTTCCCGCAGAACCGCCTCTCCGACCATCGGATAAACCTCACGCTCTACAAGCTGGATCAGATAATGGACGGCGACCTTTACGAGCTCATCAGCATGCTGTCGGAGGCCGACCAGGCCGAGAAGATGAAGGCGCTGTCGATTTAAAAAATTGAAGCTGCAGGAGTTGCGCCGACGCTGCCGCGAGACTCTCGTTCGCGCGGAGGCGACGAGGCCGGAATATTCGGCGGACCTCATAATCGCCCGGCGGCTTGGCCTCGGCAGGGCCGAACTATTATTTAAGGACGACGAAATCCCCGCGCAGGCCTGTGAGGGGATTTTTTCTATGACCGCCAAACGGGCGAAGGGCGCGCCTCTTTCCTATGTGCTTCATGAGGCGGAATTTTATGGCTATCGTTTCCGGGTCGGGCGCGGCGTCCTCATCCCCCGTCCGGAGACGGAATTGCTCGTCGAGGCGGCGCTCGGATACTATCCGCCGGGGGCGAAGGCTTACTTCGCCGACTGGTGCACAGGCAGCGGCTGTATCGCGATCTCGCTGCTGCTTGAAAACAGAGCGCTGCGCGGCACGGCGGTGGATAAAAGCCCGCAGGCGCTGCGCTGGGCGGCGATCAACAGAAAACTTCATGGTCTCGAGGGACGGCTTGCGCTGCTGCGCAACGCAGAGCCGGAAACCGCGCCGTTTACCGAAGCGTCGTTCGACTTCATCATCTCCAATCCGCCCTACATCCCGTCGGCGGAAATCGCGGGCCTCATGCAAGAGGTGCGGGACTACGAGCCGCGCGCCGCGCTCGACGGAGGCGAAGAGGGGCTTTTCCTCTATCGGAAATTCTTTCAGGCCTTCCCCCGTTTTCTTAAAAGCGGCGGACTGCTGCTGTGCGAAACGGCGGGGGACGCGCAGGCTTGTGCGCTTGCAGACTTAGCCCCAAGTGAATTTGTTCTTGTGAATAAAATTTTGGATTATAACGGAATAATCCGCCATATTATATGGCGCAGACGATAAAATTTAATATAATCATAACTGTAAAAAATTTTATCAAGAATAATATTCTTTGAGGAAGGATGTTAATCATGGAAAAGAGAGAACTCGTAATAATCGGAGCAGGCCCTGCGGGACTTGCGGCGGCGGTATATGGACGCCGCGCCGGACTAGACACGCTTATCCTCGAGAAGGGGATTCCCGGCGGCCAGATCAACATCACCGACGAAATCGAAAACTGGCCCGGAACAATCCACTCGACCGGTTCGGAGCTGGGAGAGACGTTCCGTAAGCACGCCGAGCACTTCAAGGCTGAATTCAGAGACTGCACGGTACAGAAGATAGACCTCAGAGACGGCAGAAAGTTCGTCGTCACCGACAAGGGCGAGATCGAGGCTGAGGCGATCATCCTCGCGACCGGCGCCAGCTTCAGAAAGCTCGGCTGCCCCGGCGAAGCGGAATTCACCGGCGCCGGCGTAAGCTACTGCGCGGTCTGCGACGCGGCCTTCTTTGAGGGCGAGACGATCGCCGTCGTTGGCGGCGGCAACGTTGCGGTCGAAGAGGCCGGTTACCTTACACGCTTTGCCGATAAAGTATACATCATCCACCGCCGCGACGAATGGCGCGCCGACCGCCTCGCGATCGAGCAGGCGCTCGCGAACCCGAAGATCGTCCCCATTTGGAATTCCGTCGTCGAGTCGATAGAGGGCGAAGGCGTAGTCGAGAAGCTCGTGCTTAAAAACGTCAAAACTGGCGAGATCTCCGACCTTACAGTCGCCGGCTGCTTCGTCTTCGTAGGCACAGAGCCGAACGTCGCCTACCTCCAGCCCGAGAACTCAGTCGTCAAGCAGACGAGAGGCGGCTGGGTCGACACTAACGATAAGATGGAGACCTCCGTCGAGGGCGTCTTTGCCGCGGGCGACATCCGTGACAAGTACCTCCGCCAGGTCGTGACCGCCGCAAGCGACGGCGCCGTCGCAGCGATGGCCGCTTACGCATACATCACCGAGCAGCTCCACCTCCGTTCGGTGCTCATCGATCCGGAAGAGGTGATCGCCCTCTTCACCTCCAGCATAGACCAGGATCAGGTCAAGCTGCAGGTCGCGGCCGAGAAATACGCGAAGGAGAACGGCAAGCAGATAGTTTTCATCGACGGCTACCGCAACGGCAAAATGGTTGAAAAACTTGGCATCGCGAAGCTCCCGACGATCGTTGAGATGAGAAAGGGCGCGATGATCCGCTTCGCAGAGCCCACATCGATCGAAGAGATCAAGAACTTCATCGCGTAAACTTAAAAACAAGTACCAA
This sequence comes from uncultured Cloacibacillus sp., assembly GCA_934511335.1. Classification (GTDB taxonomy): domain Bacteria; phylum Synergistota; class Synergistia; order Synergistales; family Synergistaceae; genus Cloacibacillus. The sequence continues at coordinate 11,720 of CAKSWL010000020.1, forward strand.
AGTAGCGGGAGGGGCTTCCCATAGGGAAGCCCCTCCCGCCGTATTTACGGCGCGTGCGCGGAGCAAACACCTGAAAGACTGCCGCAATGCGCCAGTACGGCTGAACGGCGTTATTTTTAAGCGCTTTCACAACGTGCGCCGCCGACGCGTGTCGTACCTTTAAGTAGCCGCTGATCATATGCGCCATTCGCGTCACGGGCAGGCACATCTGACAGACAAACCAGCCGATTCGCGCGAAATCACATTTTTTTTCGAAAAATCGACTCTGGCGGTTGAACGATGGAGTTGCCGCAAATCCGCGGTTCACGCAGGCTTCAAAGGGTTGTAAACCCGCCGCTGTCAAATACAGCGTTCGCGGATGCCGGGCTGGCGCCGCGCAATTATACTTTTTGGCTAAAATACGATGGCGTCGTATTTTAGCCGAAAATCATGCGGATGTTTTTTGCCTACAGCCGCGCGCCGCCGTCATATCATCCATATCGGGACGATGTAATTGTCTGCGCTCAGCGCGGAAAGCTCGTCTCTCATGCAGAGGACGGCTCCCTTGCCCCTCGGCAGCGAGCCTTTATCAAGCTCTTTGAATGAATTTACCATCGCGGGCGTGATGTTGGCCGCGCGCTTTATCTCCAGCGGGTGGAGTTTGCCGTCGCTCTCCATCACCGCGTCTATTTCATTGGCGTCTCTGTCCCTGTAATACCAGAGCGGGCATTCTTTCGCGTTGTTGCGGTAGGACTTTATTATTTCCGCGACGGCGTAGTTTTCGAGGATCGCGCCGTTGATGGCTCCGCTTTCCAATATTTCGGGAGAAGAATATCGCGTGAGGTAGGAGACAAGCCCCGTGTCGAAAAAATAGAGCTTGGGCGCTTTGACCGTGCGCTTGAGCAGGTTGTTTGAGTAAGGGTGCAGATAAAATATGATGTCCGACTGCTCCATGACGGAAAGCCAGCGTTTGGCCGTGTCGTCGGCGACTCCCACGTCGGCGGCGATGCTGTGGATGTTGAGCATCTGTCCCGCGCGGCAGGCGGCGGCGCGTATGAAATCCTGAAATTTGAATTTGTCGACGCGTTCAAGCAGTTCGCTGACGTCCCGGTCGATGTAGGTCTGCAGGTAGCTTGAGTAAAATACGTCGCGGTCGCTGAATTTCCCGCTTGCAAGCCCGGGCATGGAACCGTTCCATATACGCTGGTAAATGCCTTTGAGGTCGGTCGCCTTTCCCGCCGTTTTTCGCGCTTTCAGCGCCTCAAGCTCCAGCGAAAACGGCAGGCACTCTCCCTGCCCGTATATCTCATGTTGTGAGAGCGGCGGCATGTGGATGACGGCCGCCCGGCCCGCCAGAGATTCCTGCGCCAGCTCCATGAGGCTGAAGGCCTGCGAGCCGGTAAGCCAGAACGTGCCTGCCGGCGCTCCTCCGTCGACGGCTATCTTGATGTAGGAGAAAAGCTCCGGGGCGTACTGTATTTCATCTATAAGGATGGGCTGGGAATGAAGCTGAAAAAATAGCGCAGGGTCTTCTTTCGCCATGCGCCTTTCTTCAAGGTCGTCCAGCGTCACGTATTCTCTGGCGCTATCCGTCAGCTTTTTCAAAACCGTCGTCTTGCCGACCTGGCGCGGCCCGGTCAGCAATATGCAGGAATATTCGTTTGAGAGCGATTTTATTTTTTCTTCAAGATCGCGCCTGATATAAGCCATTATCTCACCTCGTTATAATAGTTTCGGCTAAAATACGATATAATCGTATTTTAGCCGAAACTGTATAGATGTCAACGTAATAATTGCCGAAAAACTTTCCTTCAATATCAGCGCGCCGCCCTTTCGGTTTAAAGGACGGCGCGCCGGGGGGATTGATCTTTTTTTATTTCATAAACTGACGTGCGCGGCCCCTCTTTTCGATGGCTGTCAGCGCCGCCTGCGGGTCTTTTATTTTGCTGAGGAAGATCATCGCCGCGATGACGTAGGGCTTGAAGCCCGCCTCTTTGTAGAGCGGCACGCGGCAGCGGTCGAAGACGGAGCCGGCCACTTCGCCCTCTTTGCAGCTGACGCCGGTGATGTCGGCGGGGAGGCAGTGCAGGTAGAGCGCCTTGCCGTTTTTCGTGCTTTTCATCATCTTTTCGGTGCATTCCCAGTCTTTGTGGTTCGCATTCTGCGCGAGAAGCTCTTTTTCAAGGCTCTTTATGCCCTCGAAGTCGCCCGCATCGTAGAGCTCCGTGCGCTTTTCCATCGCCTTGAAGGGCGCCCAGCTCTTGGGATAGACGATGTCCGCGCCCTCAAAGGCTTCGGCCATGCTGTTGGTTTTGCGGAAGGAGCCGCCCGAGGCTGCGGCGTTCTTCTTCGCCGCCTCTTCGACCTCCGCCATTACCTCATAACCTTCGGGATGGGCGAGCACGACCTCCATGCCGAAACGGGTCATGAGGCCGATGACGCCCTGGGGCACTGAGAGGGGCTTGCCGTAGGAGGGCGAGTAGGCCCAGGTCATCGCTACCTTTTTGCCCCTGAGCTTTTCGACGCCGCCCATCTCGTGAATGACGTGGAGGGTGTCGGACATCGTCTGCGTCGGATGGTCGATATCGCACTGGAGGTTGACGAGCGTCGGGCGCTGTTCGAGGACGCCGTCCTCGAAGCCCTCTTTGACGGCGCTTACGATTTGGCGCATGTAGGCGTTGCCCTTGCCGATATACATGTCGTCACGGATGCCGATGACGTCGGCCATAAATGAGATCATGTTCGCCGTCTCGCGGACTGTCTCGCCGTGCGCCACCTGCGACTTGCCCTCGTCGAGGTCCTGTACTTCGAGCCCGAGGAGGTTGGCGGCGGAGGCGAAGGAGAAACGGGTGCGCGTCGAGTTGTCGCGGAAGAGCGAGATCGCCAGGCCGCTTTCAAAGATGCGCGGGGAGACGTTGTTTTCGCGCAGCGTGCGCAGCGCGTCCGCCACCGTGAAGACTGCGTCGAGTTCGTCGCGCGTTTTTTCCCAGGTGAGGAAAAAGTCGTTGTTATACATATCTGTGAAGTTCAGGCCGTCGAGGGCGGCAATATATTTATCCATAAGCGGCATTTTATTGTCCTCCTGTATTTAATAGATTATTTGCGAGCACGCAGCTCTAAGCATGCTGCGGCTGCGCTATTTGCAGTAAATCGCGGGCAGCGCGGCGTATACGGCGGCGCAGGTCACGAGGTCCTGCTTCCAGGTCTTTTCGTTCGGGGCGTGGGCTTGAGCCTCCGCTCCCGGGCCGAAGCCGATGCAGGGAATGCCGCTGCGTCCCATTATGGAGACGCCGTTTGTGGAGAAGGTCCACTTGTCGGTCAGCGGGCGCGCCCTCCTCATGGGGAGGGTCTCCGCCGCGCCGACGCGGGCGTTTCCGTAGAGATTTTTGTAGGCCTCCTCGAGCGCTTGGGTGACTTTATGATCTTCGGGGATGGCCCAGGCGGGGAAGTAGCACTCGATGGGGTAGAGCAGCCCTTTATAGGAGGGACGGGAATATTCGTACATGGAGACGGTCACGTCTTTGCCATATTTTTTCACCGCCGGCAGGGCGCGGATCTCGTCAAGGCAGCTTTCCCAGGTCTCGCCCGCAGTCATGCGGCGGTCGAGGGAGACGGCGCAGGAATCGGCGACGGCGCAGCGTGAGGGAGAGGTGAAGAATAT
>CAKSWL010000021.1 GCA_934511335.1 uncultured Cloacibacillus sp.
AAGTACTTCTGCACGGCGATCGACAACATAAACAAGCCCAAGCCGGCTGCGCCGGCGCAGTCGGCGTCCGCTCAGGCGCCCGCGGCCCCCGCTGCGGCAGCGCCCGCGGCGGCGACTTCCGCCGATGACGAACTGCTCGCCGTAATATCGGCCGCCATTATGGCAGCTTGCGGCTCAACAGCGCGCGTAGTTGCCTTCAGCCCGGTAAAAGCCCCCGCCCCCTCCGCATGGAAGAACGTGGGCAGGCTCCAGAACACAGAAGGCTACTAAGCCTCTGATACCAACAAAACTTTAGGAGGTTTTTTCTGATGTCACGTAAATACAGAGTTACCGTTAACGGAAAAGCATACGACGTAGATGTTGAAGAGATGGGCGCGGGCGCGGCTCCCGCTCCCGTCGCGGCCCCCGCTCCCGTAGCGGCTCCCGCGCCTGTGGCGGCCCCAGCCCCCGCGGCGGCCCCCGCTCCCGCCCCTGCGGCGGCCCCTGCTCCCACGGGCGCAGGTTCGATCACGGCCCCGATGCCCGGCAAAGTCCTCAAGATCCTTGTCGCTCAGGGCGCAGCCGTCACGGCGGGCCAGCTTGTCCTCATCCTCGAAGCGATGAAGATGGAAAATGAGATATACACCACTGTGGCGGGCTCAGTATCACAGATCTGCTGCAAAGAAGGAGATACAGTCAGCACTGGCGACACACTCCTGGTAGTAGCGTAGTCTGCGTTCGTGCAGTCTTTTCCTAGGGAGGAAAACTGAATGGAACTTTATATGACCGCGCTGAAGGGTGTGGTAGAACAGTCCGGATTCGTCGCGCTGAACGTGCCTACGCTCGTCATGCTCTTCGTCTCCTTTATCCTGCTCTACCTCGCCATTGCGAAGGGCTTCGAACCTTTGCTCCTGATGCCCATCGCCTTTGGATGTCTTCTGGTCAACCTGCCGCTCTCCGGCATCGTTGATCCGGGAGGTTTCCTGTACTTTGTAAAATTCGGCATAGACCATGAGCTCTACCCGGTTATCATCTTTATGGGTATAGGCGCTCTGACGGACTTCGGCCCGCTGCTTGCGAACCCCATCACCTTCCTTCTCGGTGCGGCGGCGCAGATCGGCGTCTTCTTCGCCGTCATCGGCGCGATGTTCATGGGCTTCACGATCCAGGAAGCGGCCGGTATCGGGATCATCGGCGGCGCCGACGGCCCGACGGCGATCTACCTCTGCGCGAAGCTCGCCAAGGGCATCCTGCCCGCCGTCGCCGTGGCCGCCTACAGCTACATGTCGCTCGTCCCGCTGATCCAGCCGCCCGTCATCAAGCTTCTGACGACGAAAAAGGACCGTGGGATCAGGATGGAGCAGCTGCGTCCCGTAACGCGTACCGAGCGCATCCTCTTCCCGATCGTCTCCACGATCGCCTGCGGACTGGTCCTGCCGGCCTCCGTCCCCCTCGTGGGCATGCTGATGTTTGGCAACCTCATGCGCGAATGCGGCTGCACGGAGCGTCTCTCGCTCGCGGCGCAGAATGAAGTGCTCAACGCGACGACGATCTTCCTCGGGATCTCCGTCGGCGCGACGATGAGCGCCGACTCGTTCCTCACCGTGGCGACGATCAAAATCATCGCCCTCGGGCTGATAGCCTTCATATTCAGCACGGCGGGCGGCGTCGTCTTTGGCCAGATCATCAAGGTCGCCTCCGGCGGCAAGATCAATCCGATCATCGGCGCGGCCGGCGTCTCCGCCGTTCCGATGGCGGCCCGCGTCTGCCAGAAGGTAGTATCGAAGGAGTTCCCGGGAAGCTACATCCTGATGCACGCTATGGGACCGAACGTCGCCGGCGTTATCGGCACGGCCGTGGCTGCCGGGGCTATGCTTACGCTGCTGTCGAAATAACGGCCGCGCTCAAAGCTCAGTCAACAAAAACGACTGAGGGCCTTTCTCCGCCCTCAGTCGTTTTTTATCATCTGCGTTTTTTTCGAGCTCACTACCCCCGCGCGCTCACGCCTCCGGGGATGTGACAGGCGAGAAAGTGTCCGCCGGCTATCTCTTTCAGCGGCGGCTTCTCTCGGCGGCACTTTTCCATATGGAAGCGGCAGCGGCTGAAGAAGAGGCAGCCGGGAGGCAGGTCGCGCGGGCTCGGTATTTCGCCTTCGAGCACGCCGATCTTTTCGCCGCTCCTTGAGTTCACGCTGAAGAGCGCCTCCATGAGCGCGCCGGTATAGGGATGGCGGCACATCTCGGATATGCGTCCCCTTTCTATCAGCTCGACTACACTGCCGAGGTACATTACGGCGGTCTGATTGCAGAGCATGTCCACGAGCCCGAGGTCGTGACAGATGAAGAGGTATGAGATCCCCCGCTCCCTCTGCAGCTTCACGAGCAGCCTGCATATTTTTTCCTGCACGGAGACGTCGAGCGCGGAGGTGGCCTCGTCGCAGATGACGACCTTAGGCTCCAGCGAGAGGGCTCTGGCGATCCCGAGCCTCTGCCGCTGCCCGCCGCTCATGCCGTGCGGATAGCTCTCCATAAAATCCTCGGAGAGCTCCACCATGCGCAGCAGTTCCGCCGCTCTATCTCTGACATCTTTTTTGCCGATGAGGCCGAAATTCAGCAGCGGCTCGCAGAGTATATCCTTTACGCGCATCTTCGGGTCGAAGGCCGAGACTGGATCCTGGAAGACCATCTGCATCCTGAGCCAATTGCGGCGCTTTTCCTCGCCGCGCGCCTTCAAGATATCTTTTCCTTCAAATATCACTTCCCCAGCATCCGCGCTGTGTATTTGAAGTATCGTGCGCGCAAGGGTGCTTTTGCCGCAGCCGCTTTCGCCTATCACGCCGAGCGTCTGTCCCTCGTAAAGCCTAAGATTCACGCCGTCGCACGCCGTCGTAAAGCCGCCCCCCTCCAAGGGGAATCTTTTCGTGAGTCCTCTTACCTCCATCACGACGCGCGGAAGCTCGAGGCCCGCTGCGTCAGTCCGCATAATAGGGTTTCCCTCCGACGGTTGGTACGGACGAGAGGAGCTGCTTTGTGTATTCGCGCTTCGGCGAGCCGATGACTTCATCCCTTGAGCCGCTTTCCACTATGCGCCCATCCCTGATCACGATTATTTTATCCGCCATATACGACGCGACGCCTAAGTTATGAGTGACTATTATCACGGCGGTATCGTGCCTTTCCGCGACCTCGAGTATCTGCCGCACGATCTGCGCCTGGGTCGTAACGTCGAGCGCGCTCGTCGGCTCGTCGGCCAGCAGTATCTTCGGGCTGAAGGCCATCGACATCGCGATCCCCACGCGCTGGCTCATACCGCCCGAAAGCTCGAAGGGGTAGAGGCCCATCACCCCCTCGGGATTCGGAAGGTATACCCCGGCGAGCGCCGAGACCGCCATCCCGCGGGCCTCGCCGGGGGCTTTTTCGGGCGCGTGGGCCCTTATATAGTCGATAAACTGCTCCCCGACGCGCCTGATAGGATTTATCATGCTGCCGCTGTCCTGAAAGATCATCGACATCTCCATGCCGCAGATCTGCCGCCGCTCTTCGGCGCCGAAGGCCAAAAGGTCTCTGCCTTCAAATAGTATTTTTCCCGAGGAGACTCGGCTGCCCGACGGCAGACAGCCCATAACGGCCCTGACTACCGTCGTTTTTCCGCTGCCGCTTTCGCCGACGATCGCAAGCACCTCTTTGCGGGCCAGCGTGAAGCCGACTTCGCTCAGCGCCCTTTTTGCGCCGTAGCCTACGGAAAGATTCTCAACATTGAGGAGCATCGCATACGCCTATTTTCCGGCCGGTTTTATATCTTTCGTCAGCCAGTAATAGTCGCAGGGGAAGATTTCCGCGTTCTCGACCGCCGTGCTGCTGATCATATTCGTCTCCGGGTAGCCGAATATCACCGTCGCCGCGTCGTCAAGGAGTATCTTCTGCATTTCGATCACGATTTCGCGGCGCTTCTCCGGGGCGAACTCGACCGCTAGCTTGTCGCTGAGCGCGTCGAATTCGGGGTTGCTGTAGCCGCTGCCGTTCTGCGGGTTGCTGCCGTTGACGTTCGTCTTCCAGTAAACGTTGATGAAGACCTCCGGATCTCCGCCTGTCGCGGCAAGGATGTTCGAGATGAGTATGTCGTACTCGCCGCGTGTCCCGATACCGTCAAGCACATTGTAGTCCACGTTCTTGAGGTTGACCTTAATGCCGGCCTTTTTCGCGTCGGCCTGGGTCGCTTCGGCGAATAGCGGGAGCTCGGCGCGGCCGCTGTAGAATACGAAGTCCAGCTCAAGATTTTTGCCGTCCTTGTCGACGTAGCCGTCGCCGTCCGTGTCCTCCCAGCCCGCTTCGGAAAGAAGCTGTTTCGCGCGTTCGGGGTCGTAGCCGTTCGGGTCCTTAAGGCTGTCGAAGCCGTAGTCCATCGACGGGGGCACCGGCGCGCCGCCCGGCACGAAGGTGTTCTTCAGCAGCACTCTGCAATAGGTTTCGCGGTCGAGAGCGCAGATGAGCGCCTGACGCACGCGCTTGTCGTGCAGCGGGCGCCCCTCCTTGCTGTTAAGACGTCCGAGGACGGTGCGGAGCGACGCTATCTTGCTGCTGTGGTATTTGCTTTCGTCGCCAAAGAGCGAGAGGTCTCCGGCGCTGATGTTTATAGCCATGTCGATCTCGCCTGACTGCAGAGCCATGGCGCGCGTGTTGGGGTCGTCGATCGAGGGGATCTCGACCGTCTTATAAGGCGCGGCGCCGTCCCAGTAATTTTCGTTGGCCTCCATCACAGCCTTGGCCTTCGTGTACTCCTTCACCTTATAATAGCCCGTGCAGATAGGCCCTTCCTTTGCGTAGTCGCGGTCCGTGACTGAAGTGTCTATTATTATGAAGAGAGGATCGGCCAGCATTCCGGGAAGCCGCGGCGTAGGCTGCTTCGTCTTTATGCGGAGGGTCTGTCCGTCGGCTGTGATCTCGTCATATTCGAACATCGTCTTCGCGCGGTCCGATTTTTCAAAGGTCCTCTCAAGCGACTTTTTTACCGCCTCGGCTGTGACCTTGCCGCCGTTGGAAAAGACCGCTTTGTCGTTGATGGCGAAGGTCCAGGTCATATGGTCGTCGCTTATCTCCCAGCTCTTTGCGAGCCACGGGCCGGCGTTCATCTTTTTGTCGAACTTGACGAGGCACTCGCCAAGCCCGTAGCGCATCACGACCCAGCCAAAATAGTTTTCCGTCGGTTCGAGGCTGTCGGCGAAGTTGGTAACGCCGAATCTCAGCGTGCCGCTTGACGGGCCCGGCCCTTCGTCCTTCATCGAGTACGCTCCGTAAGCTGCCGCGATAAAGACGACCAGCAATGCAATCAACCACTTCTTCTTCATCGTTTTCTCTCCTTAATTATTGGATTTTATGATGCTTTGAACAAATGAAGCCGGCATAAATCCCCCGCTGCTACTCCTGGCGGGGGTCGAGCACGTCGCGCAGCGCGTCCCCCCACAGGTTGAAGACCGCGACCGTGATGAAGATCGCAAGCCCGGGGTATATCATCAGCCACGGAGCCGTCTGGAGCTGCTGGCGTCCCTCATTGAGCATCAGCCCCCACTCGGGCGCCGGCGGCTGGGAGGCAAATCCGAGGAAGGAGAGGCTCGCGAGCTCCATCATCATCGCGCCTATGTCCGCCGCGGCCGTTATAACCATGAGAGGCAGTATGTTGGGCACGATGTGCCTCCACAGGATATGCAGCGGGCGCCCGCCGTTCAGCGTCGCGGCCACTACGAAGTCCCGCTTTTTTATCTTCAGCACCATGCTGCGCGCAAGACGCGCGTACTTCGTCCAGGTCACTATGGTCAGCGCCAGCATCGCGTTGAAGAGGCTGCCGCCGAGTATGCCGGCAACGGCTATCGCGAGGATCATTCCGGGGAAGGAGATCGTCATATCCGATATGCGCATGATGACGGCGTCCGTCACCCCTCCGAAGTAGCCGGAGACGACGCCGAGCACGGTGCCGACCATAAATATCACGGATACGAGCAGCAGCACGCTGCCCATCGAATATCTCGCCCCGCAAAGTATGCGGCTGAAGCAGTCGCGCCCGAGCTTGTCGGTGCCGAAGAGGTGCGCGGCCGAGGGCGGCTGATAGGCCTCCTTCATGACGGCTTCGAGAGGGTCGTAGGGGGCCACCGCGGGAGCGGCGAGGGCGATGACGACGAGGAGCAGCACGAGGAAGCTAGAAACTGCGAAGGCTCTGTTGCTCTTCAAACCCCTGAGCAGGCTTTCCATTATCTACCCGCCTTTCTGAGCCTTGGATCAAGATGGCTGTACGAGATATCCACCGCCAGATTGATCACCATATACATCAGCGCTATCCACAAAACGATTCCCTGCACGAGCTGGAAGTCGCGGTAGATTATCGATTCGACGGCGAGGCGCCCGAGCCCGGGCCACGAGAAAACAATCTCTACGACGGCCGCACCGCCGAGGAGGTTGCCGAAAGAGAGGCCGAACAGCGTGATCAGGGGCAGCATCGCATTGGGGAGCACCTCTTTCCATATAATGTAGCTCTCGCTCATGCCGCGCGCCCTTGCGCCGACGACGTAATCCTGGTTCAACTCCTCAAGCACCGCGGCGCGCACCTGGCGCATATATTTCGACGCCATAACGACGCCCAGCGTCGAGGCGGGCAAAATCAGCGTCTTGAGGCTCACGCTCCCCCCAACTATCGGCAGCAGCCGCAGCTTCAGACCGAAGAACCAGAGCAACATCAGCCCCATCCAGAAGTTTGGAATCGAGACCCCGACGAAGGTCGAGCCTCGCATCAGAAAGTCAAAGACGCTGTTGCGCTTCAGCGCGGAATATATCCCGATCGGCACGGCCGCGGCGAGCATGATGAAGGAGGCGGCCGCAGCGAGGATGAGGGTAGCCGGAAGACAGCTGGCCAGCTCTTTCGCCACGGGCTTCTTGACCATGTAGGAAAAGCCGAGGTCGCCGCGCAGCGCGCGCCCGAGCCAGTCGAGATACTGGAAGACGAAGGGCTTGTCCAGCCCGAGCTGCCGCCTCAAAGCCTCGACCTCGGACTGGCTGACGATGACATCCTCGTTACCGGCTATCATCTGGCGCACGGGGTCGCCGGGGGAGAGCATAACGAGCGCGAATGTGATAAAGCTGACGCCTAACAGTACGGCGGCGATCTGGACTATTCGAAAAAGCAGCTGCTTCCCGAACAAAGCGATCATCCCCTCCGAAAAAATAAAATAAAAATATAAAAATCCGCAAGAGCCGCTTTTAGCAACTATATAAAAAACTCCTCTTCCGCAAAAACAGAAGAGGAGCTGCAATCACACCTACAAGTCCTGTCACCCGCAGAAACGATATTGCATCTTGCAAGGCTGTGTTCTGACTTAGCTTATAAAAAGCAACACAGTGACGTGATCGTTGCGGAATCTCACCGCATTCCCTGATTTAACTCCGAGAAATAGAGCACCCTGCAAATATTCAATTATTTTGTCATTATACTACGTTTTACAACCAAACTCAACGTCTGGATGCATGGGCAATACCATCTCATACAACGGACATCTATACACGCCTGAAGACACTGACAATGTCGTCTTCGTTCCAAGACGTATTCTGAAAATAAGGAAGACTGCGTACGGCGCCGTCTATGTCATACACAATGGCAGGGCGATTTTGATGAAAAAGGCAGTAACACCGCGAAGGGTGTATGCCGGCATTATTGCAAAAAATAAAGCAGGCGTTGTGCTAGGCTGCAAGCCTGCCGCAGATTACACCTGGCGGGGCAGGTTACTATCGGCTCTGCCATAGATGATATCACACATGAAAGGAGATTGTGACATTTTCTTTGGCTATTGACAGGTATGAATTTTATTTTATGCGCCGTAAGCTTGTACATATTTTGTAGAGTAAATTCGCCATTTCTGTATATAGTTACAAAATATTTTCTTATTGATTTTTGTCTATTTAGTATAAAAATAGACGTTGCCGAAGATATAGAAAAAGCCTCCGGCGGATTTTATACTTTACTCATACTTGGTGTGTGTTAATTTGACTGCAGCATTTTAATCAGCCGCCAAAGATGAATATTTCTAAAAAATCGCATAACAGGAACGGAGGCATTGCAAATGGAAATGAGTTTCAACAATAACATTCAATATCTCGCTGTTTTCGTGCTCTATTTTGCCTGTTTTATTGGTTTCGGTATCTATCAGGGGAGAAAAGTCTCCAATGAAGAAGATTACGCCATCGGCGGCCGCGATATCCCAGGCTGGGCCGCGGCGCTTTCGGAGCGGGCAACGGGAGAATCGTCGTGGGCGCTGCTTGGCCTTCCTGGCTGGGCCTATACTTCGGGGATGAGCTGCTTCTGGGTGCTGTTCGGCTGCGCGGTGGGAATAGCCTTTGCCTGGGCCGTTCTCGCCTATCGTATCAGACAAGTGGCGGAGGAGAAGGACGCCATCTCTTTTGTCGACCTGGTATCAAAGATGCATCCGTCGATGGAGTCCGGCATCAGGACTGTCAGCTGCATGGTCATCGTGTTTTTCTTCTTCTTTTATATCGGAGCACAGTTCCTCGGAGGAGGGAAGGTCTTTAATGTCTTGTTCGGCATCAGTCCGGCTACGGGGATGATTATCACAATGCTCATCATAATCCCTTACACAATATACGGCGGTTTTAAAAGCGTTATCTACACGGATTGCATTCAAGCCTGCCTGATGGTTTGTGCGCTGGGGATTGCGCCTGTCCTCGGTTTTATAGAGATAAGCGGCATGAACGGCGTTTACGCGAACGGGATTTTCGCGGCGCTGCACAAAGCGGGCTCATCCTATACGGATATTCTGGGTGGCGGCAGCGGCTGGGCGGTGTTTGCCGGCGTGCTGGGCGGTTTTGCTTATGTTTTTGGCTATCTGGGGGGGATGCCGCAGCTGACGATGCGCTTCATGGCAATCAAAGATTTTAAAAACACGGTCACCGCGCGTAATATCGGCATTGTCTGGACGCTGGTCGCCTACTTTGGCGCCTGTTCTATCGGCTGGCTTGGCCTCGCAATCTGGGGTCCTGCGGGGCTCTCAGATCCGGAATCCGTCTTTCCGATGGTGATGCTGAAGTTTTTCCATCCAACGGTCGCCTCTCTCTTTATCGTTGCCGCCTTTGCGGCGCTCATCTCTACCGCTGATTCTCTGCTGGTTCTTGCTTCGACAGAGTTCTCCGTCAACATCGTTAAGCGTTATTTCACAAAGAATTCCAGCGCGCAGCAAGACCTTAAGTTTGCCCGCGTCATGACGGCGCTGATGGCGGTACTCGCGCTTGGCACGGCCTATGTCGTCCCCTCCAATCTGATCTTCAAGATTATTGGGTATGTGTGGGCCGGTATAGGCGACCCCTTCTCGGTGATTATCCTGCTCACTTTCTTCTGGAAAGGGTTCAGTGCCAAGGGCGCGTTTGCAGTGGTCTGCGCGGGTATGCCATTCACGATTTTCTGGGTGATGTCGGGTCTGGACGCTAAAGTGATCCCCGCGCTCTTTATGTCATTTGCGGTGAGCCTTGTTGTGGGAATCGCCGCCTCTCTTATCTGGCCGAACAAAGTTCCCGTGTAAACAGATAAAAAACAATAAAAATATAAAGGAGAAATTATGAGGATGAATATCACAGCAGTTAAAGAAAACCCCTCAAAGAAATATGGCATAGTCGGCGTTCCCTGGGATGAAGACGCGTCGCACGGACGCCCCGGTTCAAGGTTTGCTCCAGAATCGATAAGAAAAAACGCCTCCTGGATATTTGACCGTATAATCGACAATAAGGTCATGGATCTGGAAGAGTTTCGCCTGATCGATTTCAGCGACGCCGAGGTCAAAGATTTCGGAGATGTGGAGATATGTTCGTACGACCATTTTGAAACGAAGAACCGCATCGAAAATAAATGCCGCGAATTGCATCAGGCGAAATATATCCCGGTGCTCCTCGGAGGGGACTGCTCAATAACTTGGCCTCAGATAAAGGCGCTGCATGACAGCGTTGAAGGCAAGATCGGGATCGTGCACTTTGACGGACACCTTGATCTGCTTGATTCTAACTTTATTCAGGGTGAATTCTCACATAGCAGTTCGATCCGGCGCGCGATAGAGCTGCTGCCGCGGGTCGATTCGAGAAACGTGGTGCAGATAGGCTGCCGAGGCTATAATTACCCCGATTACTATGAATATATCGTGGAAAAAGGAATCACAGAAATAAGCCCGCGTGATTTTTACCGTTTGGGGATCGAAGGCACCGCCAGGCTGACGCTTGAAAAGGCGGCCAGGGACACCTATGCAATGTTCGTTACAATAGACATTGATGTGCTTGAAGGTATCTACGCCCCTGGAAGCGGCGCCAATGAGACAGGCGGCCTCAACACCTATGAGCTGCAGGAGCTGATGAAGCTGCTGGCCCCCTATACTCATTCTTTTAATGTGACCGAAGTAAATCCACCCTTTGATCTTAAAAACGAATTTTCTTCGATAGCTGCCGCTAAGTTGATGTTTGACTTCCTCGTCCATAACTACAGGCCTACGGAGCGCGCGCTTAAGATAATGGCTTAAGCGGGGTACGTAAAAATCAAAAGGGAGAGGGCAGGCATGGTTACATCATGTCTGCCTTCAAAAGGTTATAATACTGAAAAATACGGGGGTGCGAAGAATGAAAGAATGGAAGATGACCCTGGCGCAGCTCGCTCCAACTTTGATGGGCGTTAGGGTAAATACGGAACGGGCGCTTGCGGTGATGTATGAACATTCACGGCGCGGGAGCAGTCTGATCGTTCTGCCGGAACTTTACCTCTCCGGCTATGCAGTCTCGGCGCATATCGCAAGGGAGCAGGAGAGGCGGGCTCTGAAAAAAGATGTCGCGGAAGGGCTTTTAAGGCTGCGGGAGGGCGGCAAAAAGGCGCGGACGGATATTCTTATAAGTTACCCGCTGTTTGAAGACGGGATCGAAAAGCCATATATCGCGTTGGAATACATCGCAGACGGGGAAACGCTGGCGCTCCATCGCAAGATAAACCTCTGCAACTACGCCCAGTACGCAGAGCACCTGAATTTTACCGCCGGCGGCGAGGTCGTTGTGGCGAGGTCGGACCGCGGAAACGCGGGACTCTTTGTCTGTGAGGATCTCTGGCATGTTACAAACGCCATCTTCGCTGTGCGCCTCGGAGCCGAGGTTTTATTTTATCCCTCGGCAGCGACGGTGCTTGATAAAGGTTCCGCGGCGGGCTGCCTCCGTAACTGGCAGCGGCTTACCGTCGGCACTGCCTTCTCCCAAACGAGTTATGTCGTTTGCTGCAATCAGGCGGCTAGCGGCGACGGCTGCTATTTCGGAGGCTCGCACGTAATCGCGCCCGACGGCGAATTGATCTTGCAGATGCCGCTCTTTGAAGAGGCGACGGCCGACATCGTGCTGGACGGAGATGCCCTGCGCGCCGTGAGAGAGGCGAGGCCTTTGATTGCAAACGAGCGGCTGGAAATTTATCGTAAATATATTTAAGGAGCATATCATCGATGGAGGATAGGGGATTCTTTCGGCTTCTCGTGGATATGGCTTTGACGGTTGATTCTTTCCCTGAGCTTCTGCAAAAGATTGCGGAAAATCTCCGCAGTCCGGTCTGTTTTAGGGATACAAACGGCACAATCTACATTGAATCGGACGATCCAGTCTTTACCGAACATGTGGGAGCCTATCCACTTGAGGAACTGCGGCAGCGCTATTTTATTGAAAGGCTGAGGGACGGAGAGCGCCCTCTTGGTCATTTTCTGCTGCCCAAGGACGGCGCGCCCATTGATCGCGAAGGAGTAGAATCAGCTCTGCTGTCGATACGCGTTTATTGTACGCGGAAGCGGGCGGAGACAGAGCGCCGCCAATCCGCAGAATCCGACGTCCTTCAGCGCTTTCTTACGGGAAAGCTGCGCCTTGAAAAAGCGATTGAGGAGTTCAGAGGGCGCCCTTTTCCTTTGGAGAGAGGCAGCATGGTGGCGGTAATCGGTTATGGAAAAAGCCAGCACGACAGGTCACAAAAAGAATCTGAGGCGCTGGGCGCGATAGACGAAAAATTCGGGCGCTTTTTTAGACGTTATGCGGCCTGGCACGAAAGGAAAAAGATAATCATCGCTTTTACGCCGCTGTTTCCCATGGATGAGGCGGCGGCATGTGATTTTATCGTTTACACAATCGAAAACGTCAAGAGGCGCAGCGAAACGGGGGAGATTTTTAAAAACCTCTGCGTTGGCTTCGGTTCTGCAAAAAAGAATACGGAGGAGTTGCCCCAGAGTTATGCGGAGGCGGAGATGGCCTTTCGTGCCGCCTGTATTTTGGGCGACGGCGGCGGCTGGTGGCGGTCATGGCGTTCCCTCGGGGCGATGCGGCTGCTTATGCTTTTCGCCGGTCACCCGGAGACGGACAGGTTTGTCGAGTCAGTACTGGGAAAGCTGATAACGGATAGCCACAATGGCGATTATGACAGCCTTTTGGAGACATTGGCCTGTATAGAAAAAAATTCATGGAACCTGAAACAAAGCTCCGTAGAAATGAAATTTCATTATAATACGCTAAAATATAGATATCAAAGAATACAGGAAGTTCTGGATATTGATCTAGCGCTGCCCGCCAACAGGTTCAATGTTGCGCTTGCTTTGAAATTATACTCTTTGAGGGGCCGATAGTCTGTGAAGATAAGCGATATAAAAAACAGGGCGATAAACGAAACGAGAGCGCTCAACATACTGCAGCAGCTGATACGTATAAGGACTCATCAGCCGCAGGGTGACGAGGCCGACGCTGTTAAGTATATACTCTCACTTGTGGGCGGCAACGGCAGGATATCATCCCGGGTAATCTCGCACGGAGCAAACCGGAGCACCCTTCTTTTGCACATAGAAGGATGCGGGGCGCGGCCGCCGGTGCTTCTGATGGGGCATCTTGATACGATCGGTCTGGAAAGCACCGTAAGCTGGAAACACTATCCCTACAGCGCTGATTTCTCCGGTGGATATGTCTATGGCAGGGGAGCCGGCAACAAGGGGGGGGCGACCGCGATGATCCTCGCGGCGGAAATGCTGTCCCGATGCGACGAGCTTCCGTGCGACGTACTTTTTGCCTTTACGGCGGACAACGATGAGGATGGCCTCGGCGCGAAAGCTCTCGTTGAGGGTAGCTTTCTGGAAAATGTGGGAGAGGTAATATTCGTGCAGCCTACGAGCTGTACGATCGGTATCGCGCAAAAGGGGGTTGCCTGGGTTAGGGCGGAGGTCGGCGGACATTACTCGCACGCGGCTTTTCCAAAGCAGGGTGCAGATGTGGTAAAGTTGCTTCTTGAATACCATAAGAAGCTGAATATAATGCTGCGCGGCGATCCGCACCCTTATCTTGGCTATAATACCTGCGTCATAACGGAATTTGAATCAAAGGGGCTGACGCGCTATATGCTGCCGGGCAGCGCCCGAGCCTCTTTGGATATACGGTTCCTCCCCGCGATAAATGAAAAAAATATCCTTTCGATAATCAACGGTACCTGTAAAGAACTGAACGAAAGATACCCTCAATGCGTCTTTAAGATATGCGTCGACAACTTGCGGCTTCCCTGTGCGATGGACGAAAGCTCTCCTCATATAAAAAAGCTTGAGGGGGTATATAAAACACTGGGATATAAGCCGAAAAAGACAGGAATATACTACCTTTGCGACACCTCAGTAGTCGTGCCGTCGCTTGGGGTGCCCTTCGCCATCATCGGTCCCGGAGAGGATATCTATCACAGCAACGAGGACGAAAAGATAGCGCTCGACGATATAAAAAGGATGGCAAAGTTATACTGCAGCTATATAATTTCTTAGCTTCTGTGAGCTCCGACGATTAACGGGCAAGGAGATCTGCGGCGAGAAATCCCGCGCCGCAGAGCCGCAGGAGACGTAGCCGCAGAGCATCAGCGGCACGGACGTGGAGGCGGAAGTTACCGTCGCCCGCGAACGCCAGTAAGTGTTTTAATCCGCAAAGCACAAAACTGGGCTCTGTCTGCCAGATTTGGCGGATGGAGCCTAGTTTTGTTTCAGATTTTTGCGCAGGCGCGCTAGTCTTTATTGAGCAGGGCTAAGATGCTGTCGCTGTAGGCCTTTGTGCGCAGATGTCCCTCTTCGTAGCATTCTTTTACCGTGGCTTTGAAGGCGTTCTGTTCGAGGTTGTAGAGCTGACGCACGGAAATGCCGCCGGGGGTGCTGGTCTCGGCGAGGAGGCCGCCGATGTTGTCGATGTTGTTCTCCCAAACTTTAAGGCAGCCTTCGACGGTGCCGAAGGCCATCTTCGCAGCCGTTTTATGGTCGATGCCGAGCAGCAGCGCCGATTCTACGAGCCCTTGGAAGAAGGCGTAAACGGGCGCGGGGCCGGTGAGCGAGGTTATCGCGTTGATCTTGTCTTCGCCGAGGGCGAGGCAGGTGCCCATCGCGCCGAATATCTTCATCAGGTCAGCCTTCTGGGGGGCGCCTACTTTGGCGTTGAAGGCGACGGCGATGACCCCATGGCCGATGCGGCTCGGAGGATTGGGCAGGGCGCGCGCCACCATCGCTCCGGGGACGTTGTTCTCATAGAGCGCCATGGGGATGCCGGAAGAGATAGAAACGATCGTCTTGCCGGTAAAATCGTAGGCGCCAAGCGTCTTGGCCATATCGATGGCGTTGTCCGAACGCACGCACATAAAGACGTAATCGGCGGCCGCAATCATATCTTTCGGCCCGCAGCAGACGGTGAGGCCGTACTTTTCGCTCATATAGGCGAGTCGTTCGGCGCTTACGTCGTAGAGAAAAATTTCCGCCGGTTTGGCGATGCCGCTGGCCGTAATTTTCTGGCTTAGAATCTCCGCGATCGCGCCTGAACCCATGAATCCTATTTTCATTGTCTACCACTCCTGTATGTTATTAGTTTTTTTATAGACTTTAGCGCTGAGCGGTATGATCGCCGCCGCTGCTAAGAATATGCTTGCGTAGATTATTTTGTAGGCCAGCGCCGCGCTGCCCGTGATATTGATGAAGAACTCCATGATTATCGG
>CAKSWL010000022.1 GCA_934511335.1 uncultured Cloacibacillus sp.
AGCGGCGAAGGCCGAGGGGGCGAAGGCGGCGGACGCGGCCTGGGCGTCGGGCGTCTGCGTCGATCCCCACACCGGCGAGATAATCGCGCTCGCTAGTTATCCGACCCTTAACCCAAATAACAGAAAAAACCTCGCCAATACGGACGCCGTGCGCAACAACGCCGTAGGGCGCGTCTTTGAGCCCGGCTCGATCTTCAAGCCGATAACGATGTCGATCGCGCTGGAGACGGGCGCGGCGGGCCGGAACAGCTCATACACCTGCCACGGCACGATGAAGCTCTTTGACAAGACGATGAGCGACGTCAACCGGCGGGCTCACGGCAAGCAGGACCTGGTCCGCGTCCTCATGAATTCGTGTAATATCGGCATGTCCCTGATGTCTATGGGGGTGCCGAAATACCAGGCTTATGGTATGCTGAAACAATTTGGCTTTGGAGAGAAGACCGAGGTCGAGATCGCGGGCGAGGAGTCCGGATTGATCAAACAGCCGGAGGAATGGCTGGGCACGGTGCCCGCAAACATTTTTATCGGCCAGGGGATCGCCGTCACGCCATTGCAGGTCGTGATGGCGATATCGAGCATCGCGAACGGCGGCACGCTTTTAAAACCCTACGTGATCGACGAGGTGCGCGACAGCGCCGGCAAGGTGATCCACAAGGGGACGCGCCGCGTCCGTTATCAGGTAGTCTCCAGGCAGACCTCCGACTTCGTCAGAGAGGCGATGCGCCGGGTGGTCGCCGAGGGCGGCGGCAAGCTTGCCAAATCCGACAAGGTGACGATCGCCGGAAAGACGGGCACGGCGCAGATCGCGTCCTCTGGGCAGTACGTGAAGGGGCAGTACGTCGCCTCCTTCGTGGGATTCTGGCCCGCCGAAAAGCCGCGCTATGTGATGCTCGTCAGCATCGGCGAGCCTAAAGGCGCGCGTTATTACGGAGGCCAGATCGCGGCTCCCGTCTTTAAATCGATAGTGGAAGACATCGTTCAGATCTCTCCCGGCAAGATATAGGAAGAGGGCTGTGACAGCGGCGTTTATAATGTTGGGGAATTACGAGAAGAAGGAGTGCTGATTATGAACCTATGCAAACTTATTTTGGCCTTGGAGAAGAGCCCGATAGAACACCGGATACACCTTCCGGAGGGCTGTGCCGCGGACGAGATCGAACTGAACGGTATGGTCTGCGACAGCCGCAAGGCGGGGCCCGGGCTGGTCTTCGCCGCAACGAAGGGCGGCCATCTAGACGCCCATGACTTTATTCCCGCGGCGGTGGCGGCGGGCGCTCCTGCGGTGCTCTGCGAGCATGAGTCCGACACAAGCGTGCCGCAGATCGTCTGCCCGAACGTGCGTTCGGCGATGGGCGAGGTGGCCTCACTGCTCTATGGCGAACCCTCCCGCAAAATGACGATGATAGCCCTCACGGGGACGAACGGCAAAACGACCTCCACCTTTATGACCCAGGCGGTGCTGAATCACGCTGGCATCAAGACGGGGCTTATGGGCACGATCCTCTACGACGACGGCAGGGATGTCGAGGAAGCCGAGCATACGACGCCGGAGGGCTGCGATATCCAGAACCTTCTCGCGCGCATGGCCGCAAACGGCTGTAAGGCCTGCGTCATGGAGGCCTCGTCGCACGCGATCGTGCAGGGGCGCATCAACGGACTGCGCTTCGACCGGGCGGGCTTCACAAATCTCACGCTCGAGCATCTTGATTTTCATAAAGATATGGAAAATTATTTCCTCGCTAAAAAGTCGCTCTTTGACGACTATATGAGGAACAACTGGAAGGCCTCGGCCAACGTCGACGACCAGTACGGACGCCGCCTCTATGAGGCGCTTGGCAAGCGGGCGATCTCCTACAGCATGTTTGACGAAGGAGCCGACTTCTTCGCTTCGGTGAAGAACGTCTCGGTCGAAGGGCTTGACATTGAGGTAAAAACGCCGGAATCTCAGAAAAAGAAAAACATAAAACTGCCCATATTAGGCGCTTATAATGTTTTGAACGCGCTGCAGGCGCTCTCGCTCGCCTGGTCTATCGGCGTCTCCGCGCAGTCGGCGCTCGAGGCGCTCGAGCGGATGCCGCAGGTGCCGGGGCGGCTCGAGCGTTATCGCCTGAGCAACGGCGCCTCATGCGTGATCGATTTCGCGCATAGCTCAGACGGTTTGGAGAAGCTGCTGAACGCGGTGCGCCCGATCTGTAAGCGGAAGCTTTACGTCGTCTTCGGCGCGGGTGGAGACCGCGACACCTCAAAGCGCCCCATAATGGGTGAGATCGCCTCCCGCCTCGGGGATTTCGTCGTCGTCACCTCCGATAACCCGCGGAGCGAAGAGCCGGCCGCGATAATGGCCGCTATAGAGCCGGGCGTCAAGGAGCACGACACCCCCTATACGATGATCGCGGACCGCCGGCAAGGTATCTATCACGGCCTTGAACAGGCGGGCGCGGACGACGTCGTCGTCATCGCCGGCCGCGGCCCCGAGACTCACCAGATACTTAAGGACGGGCCGATCCCCCTGATAGATAAGGAGATACTGAAAGACTGGTGCAGCCTCAGCGGCACGGAGATCCTCTGATATCGCGCTCTTTCATGGCAGGCGTCCCATAGGGTATGAAAATAAAGGGGGACGGTGGGATGGCGATATCTTTGCGCGGGCAGCTTTTAGTACGGAAGAGGCATTCGCTGAGAAGGCGGGGGAAGCTGCCTGCCCTCGGCTCTGATGACGCGATGGACGCGCAGCCTGCACTCTTGTCCTGCCAGACCGTCTGAGCCCCGCTTCGGCGGCGCTCGAACCTCTGAAAGCGATGTTGGGCGCCTCGAATGTTGCCGGCCCGATAACGGCATGGCCTGCGTTATAGTAATGTAAGACCGGCGCCGGATGAGGGGAAGGAGAGTTTTTTTATAATGTCATTATTTACAGTTTCAGAGGGGGCGCGCCTGTGCGGCGGCCGCTATTACGGGCCGGACGTGAAAATTTCCCGGGGCTGGAAATGCGACAGCCGCGAGGTGCTCCCCGGAGATGCCTTCGTCGCGATAAAGGGCGCCGTCACCGACGGCCATCTCTACCTCCATCAGGCGGTCGAACGCGGCGCGAAGCTGTTGCTTGTAGACGCCGCCGAGCTTGAGCGCCTCAACGTCCGCGGCGCCGAATACGCCGGAGTAAGCCTCATAGCCGTGGCGGACACGCAGCGGGCGCTCGCCGCGCTCGCGGAGGAATATATGCGCCGCGTCTTGCCCCGTGTCGCAGCGATCACCGGGAGCGTTGGGAAGACGACGACGCGCGAACTGACGGCGGCGGCGCTGAAAAAGAGATTCCGCGTGCACAGCGCGATCAGGAGCTTCAACACCCTGATCGGCTGCAGCCTTACGATCTTGGCGATGGCCGAGGATACCGAGGCGCTTGTGCTGGAACTCGGGACGAACCATTTCGGAGAGATCGAGGAGATGGTCAGCCATTTCCCGCCGGAGATCGCCGTGATCACGGAGGTCGCTCCCTGTCATTTGGAGGGTTTCGGCAGCCTTGAGGGAGTTTTGCGGGCCAAGCTGGAAATATCTAAGAGCCCCAAGCTGGCGGCCGTCGTCTTTAACAGCGACAACGCTCTCTTGAAAGAATATATGTCGTATAATCTTGATAACATTAAAAAAATCGGCGTGGGATGTGAAGAAGGGGCAGACCTCACAGTCAAGGCGGCGGATGTCCGACTTGACGAAAACGGCCCTAGGACGTCGGCGCTTCTCTGCGGCGGCGAAAAGGACATCCCCCTGTCATGCTCGCTCTTCGGCGCGCAACATGCCTATAACATGGGCTACGCCTTCGCCGTCGCCTCGTGGTTCGGCCTGACGGAGAAAGAGATCACGGAGGGGTTGGCGGAGGCGCCGCCGATCTCAGGGCGCGGCCTATGTAAGCGCTGCGCTCCGCGCGGATGGGTGATAGACGAGGCGTACAACGCCAACCCGGCGTCGATGAGCGCCGCGATCCGCAACACCCGCGCCGCCGCCGACAGCCTCGGAGTCAGGAAAAAGGCTCTCCTTGCGGGAATGCGGGAGCTGGGAGAGAGCGCATCCGCCTGGCATCGCTCGATCATAGAAGAGCTGGAGGGCTTTGACGACGTCCTGCTGCTCGGCGCGGAGTGGCGCGGCTGCGGAGCGCTGCCGGCGGGCATGAGGCTTTTTTCTTCGCTGGAAGAGCTCATCTCGGAAATAGACTTCGGCGACCTCGACAACCAAGTGATCCTTGTCAAGGGCTCGAACTCCTACGGCCTCAAACGGGTCGTGGGCGCACTCACGGAGGCCTAAGATGTTTATCGAATTTACCGCCGTCCTCTTTTTCGCCTTTGCGCTGGAGCTCTTCCTTCAGCGGAGCTGGATCGGGGTCATGCGCAGCATGAAGATCGAGCAGGTGACGAAGCTGTACGGGCCGGCGTGGCATGAAAAGACGAAGATGGGCACGCCGACGATGGGAGGCATCGTCTTTATCCCCGTGCTGCTGCTTGCCATTCCTTTGATAATAATGATGGACGACGATTTTTCGCTGCGCTACGCGGCGCAGATAGTCTCCTATCCGGTACTTGCGGCGGCGGTCGGCTTTGTGGACGACTGGCTGAAATACAGCCGCCACGCAAGCGACGGTTTAAAGAGCCTCCAGAAGCTCGCGCTTCAGATCCTCGTCACTCTGCCGTGGGCGCTCTGGGTCTCGCAGCCGCCCTTCATCCTGCTTCCGGAGCTTGAGGTATCGCACCCCTTATATGTAGCGCTGGTGACCTTCATCGGCGTCGGCCTGCAAAATGCGGTAAACGTCACGGACGGCCTTGACGGCCTTGCCGCGGGCTGCGCCCTGATCTCCTTCCTGGGGGCGCTCTCCTTTATCGATGGCGGCCTGACGCTGATGCTCTTCATCGCGGCGGCCTGCGGGCTCTGCCTGGGATTCCTCTGGCACAACGCGAATCCGGCCTCGGTATTCATGGGCGACGTCGGCGCGCACTTTCTTGCGGCTCTGCTGCTCTCGCTCTGCCTCAACGCAGGGGTCCTCGTCTTTGTGATCCCGCTCGGCTTTTTCTTCGGGGTGGAGATATTGTCCGTCACGATTCAGATAATCATGATCAGGTGCTTCCACCGCAAGATCTTCAAGATGAGCCCGATACATCACCATTTTGAGATGTCCGGATGGAAGGAGACGCAGATCGTGACGCGTTTCTGGGTGATGCACGCCGTCGGCCTCTGTCTTTTGATGAGCCTCTTATTTTATTTTGCACTTCGGAATTTTTGAGTTATGATAATAGCTTAGATTTTTAAAAGTTGGAAGGCTGTTGGTGAAGATGACGGAAAATATGCAGTTGGCTGGAAAACGGATATCGGTGATCGGCGCCGGCGTCAGCGGACGCGCGCTTGCCGAGCTTGCCGCAAAGCTCAACGCGGAGGTCTTCGTCTCCGATATAAAGGAGCCGGACGCCGCGGTCGTCAAGAGTTTTGCGGAGAAGGGGATCAAATGGGAGGGCGGCGGAAACACACAGGCTGTGCTTGCGGCCGACGAGATAGTCGTCAGCTCCGGCGTCTCGCCCAAAGCTCCGATACTTGAAACGGCCCGCGCGCGCGGGATCACAATAACGGGAGAGCTGGACTTCGTATCGCCATATCTTTCGGGAATCGTGATCGGCGTCACCGGCAGCAACGGCAAGACGACGACCACCTCGATGATCGGCTATTATCTTGCGCAGATGGGCTATTCCGTAATGACGGGCGGCAACATCGGCAACGCTGTGGCTCACGCCGCGGGAAGGGATTATGACTTTATCGTCCTTGAACTCTCCAGCTTCCAGCTCCACTGGGCGAAGGAATTTATCTGTGACTTCGCGGTGGTGACGAACCTTGCCCCCGACCATATCGACTGGCACGGCTCCTACGAAAATTACGTCGCGGCGAAGGCGAACCTCCTAAACTGCCTCGCGCCGGGCGGCGGCGTGATCTACCAGAGCCGCGACGAAGAGCTCCTCAATATCACCAGAGACGACATCAAACGCTATCCGCTCTACTGGGGCGAGGAAGACCCGCACCAGAGAGGGGTCTATCTCGACGACGGCGTCAAGGCTGCCTGGGTAAACGGCGGCGGCTGCCGCATGAAACGCCGCCTCTTCTTCTTTGACGATGTGAAGCTGCTGGGAAGACACAATCAGGAAAACGCCGCGATGGCCCTCGGCGTCCTCGCCCTTTTCAACGTAGGCGACGTGCCGTCGGAGCTGATCGGCTCCTACGTGCCGCCGAAGCACCGCTGCGCCTTCGCGGGACATGCGCGCGGCGTGACCTTTGTCGATGACTCCAAAGGGACCAACGTCGCGGCCACCGTGACGGCGCTGACCTCTCTGCCCGGCACGAAGGTCATCATCCTCGGAGGCCAGGGCAAAGGCGAGGATTACGCGCCGCTTGCCGCTGCCGTAAAGGAATACGCCCGCGCGGCGGTGATCTTGGGCTCTGAAAAGGAGAAGATCGCCGCCGCCCTCTCGACTGCGGGGGTCGCCGATTACAGGCTCGCCGCCGATATGGAAGAGGCCGTCAAAACGGCCTGCACTTTAGCCGCAGAGGGTGACACGGTGCTGCTGTCTCCCGCCTGCACAAGCTGGGATATGTATCCGAGCTATAATGTCCGCGGAGATCATTTCTGCGCGATCGTAAAAGAGATCATTGACTCAGAGGGATAGACAAGATGGAACCGAGGCTCGAGGGTTCGCCGGATAACCGGTATAAGGCAAATCCCTTCATCTGGGTGATCCCGCTGATTTTAAGCGGGATCGGCATCCTGATGATCACCTCCACTACGAGCCCCACCTCGTTCATGTACACCGGCACCCCCTTCCAGATGGGGATCAAACAGCTCCAGTGGCTGGGGATCGCGCTGCTCGGCATGTTTTTCGTCTACTCCGTGCCGGTGAGGATCTGGTACAGGTTCTCCGGCCCGCTTTTGATTTTGATGTGGCTGATGGCGTGGCTTCCCCTCCTGCCCGGGGTAGGCGAGGCCATCGGGGGAGCACGGAGATGGATTCACCTGACCGGCATGGGCGTGTCGCTGCAGCCGGGAGAGCTCCTCTGTCTGGCCGTCGCGCTGCACCTAGCGAAGCTCCTCTCGCGCGGCGCCGAACGGGACCCGCTGAAAAGCTTCGTCAATACGGTGATCCTCATCGTGCTCGCGGTGCTGCCGCTGCTGGCACAGCCCGACCTTGGCACGACGATTTTGACCTTCACCGTCGCGATGGGCATGTATGTCGAAAAGGTAGGCTGGCGCTACCCGGTCATCGCCGGAGGCGTGCTGGGCGGCGTCGTCTTTCCGCTGCTGATACTGATAGAGCCCTATAGAATGAGGCGTGTCACGGCCTTCATAGACCCCTGGCTGGACCCCTTGAACAAGGGCTTTCAGGCGATACAAGGGCTGATCGCCTTTTCCAACGGCGGCCTGTGGGGCTCGGGGCTCGGCCACGGATTTCAAAAGCTCAACTACCTGCCAGCCGCTTACACGGACTTTATATACGCGGCGGTGGGGGAGGAGCTCGGGCTTGTCGGCACGCTCTGCATCCTCGGGCTCTTCGGCTTCTGGCTGGCGCAGACCCGGGCGAGCTATTTCAGAACGTCCGATCCCTTTAAATCGTCGCTGATCTGGGGGATATCGCTGACCGTGTTCCTGCCGCTCGTGATAAACGTCGCGGGAGTCACAAAAATGATCCCGCTGACGGGGATGCCGCTGCCCTTCATCAGCTACGGCGGTACCTCACTCGTCACCATGTGGTCGCGCATCGGGCTCATGCTGCGGCTGGAAAAGGACAGCTGGCTGGAGGATGATGAGAATGGCTGAAAATAAGGGGCTGAAACTTCTGCTCGCGGCCGGCGGCACCGGCGGACATATCTGGCCGGCGCTCTCCTTTGGCGGCTGGATCAGGGAGCGCCACCCCGAGTGCGAAGTTGCCTATATCTGCGGTTCAAGGCCGCTCGAACGGGAAATATACCATGCCGCCGGCGTTGAGCCCGTGATTCTGCCGATAGAAGGCTCGCCGCTCTCCGGCGGCGGCATCCGGCAGAGGGGACGGCGTCTGGCCTCGCTCTTCTCCGCCTACGGCGAGGCCGCGGGATTCATCGCGCGCTTCAAGCCGGACGCGGCGCTGCTCTTCGGAGGATACCTCTCCTTCCCGCTGATCCTGGCCTGCAAGAGGGCGGGCGTCCGCTGCGCGATGCACGAACAGAACGCGCGCGCCGGCAAGGTGACACGGCTCGCCGCAAGGCTGGGGCTGGAGATATACAGCGGCTGGAAGGAATGCCTGCCGCTTCTCCCGGGAAAACATCTGCGGACGGGAGTTCCCGTGCGGGATTTTGCGCCGCTCTCCCAAAGCGAAGCTTGGCGGAAGCTGGCGCTTACGGAGGAGATGCCGACGGGGCCGAAGGTCGTTGTCTTCTCCGGTTCGCTCGGCAGTCAGTCGATCAAGGAAAAAATCTGCGAACTCGCGGCGGGGGAGTTTTACAACTGGAACTTCATCCTTCCCGCGGTCGCCGAAGATAAAGAGAGATACGGCGGCAACGTCTGGCTGCTTCCCAAGGTCTGGGATGCCTCGCCGCTCTACGCGGCGGCGGACATGCTGGTGCTGCGCGCTGGCGGCTCTACCCTGACCGAGGCCGGCGTTCTCGGAATACCGGCGCTCATCATCCCCTGGAAGGGCGCCGCCGACAACCACCAGTATTACAACGCGCTCTCATTTGTGAGTGAAAACGCCGGCCTGATCTGGACCGGCGACGAGGGTACGGAGGTCCTGGCCTCGTCCCTGCAGCGCCTGCGGTCAATGGGTGTGAAAGGCAGGGGCAGAGGACTTTACGGTCAGGGAAACGTAATCTGTGAAAATCTTTGGAGCGCGTTATGGAGCCATTGACGGCCCATCATTTTTTCCACCTTTTGAAGGGAGAGTATGATCAAGTTGGATAACAGGGATATCAGCCTTAAAAATAAAAGCATCCACCTAATGGGCATCGGAGGGGCCGGAATGAGCGGCCTGGCCATTCTTTTGGATCAGATAGGGGCGAAGGTGTCGGGATGCGATACGATAAAGACCGCCTATATGAAGCACCTTGATGAACGTAACATTCCTATTATTATAGGACATGAAGCTAAACACATAGATGAATTTATGCCGAACATCCTTGTCTACTCCAGCGCGCTGCCCAACGATCACCCCGAGATATTGAAGGCATGGCAGCAGGGGATACAGGTTTCGCGCCGCGCCGAGGTGCTGAGCCAGATATTCAACGTCCGCCGCGGCGTCGGCGTGGCGGGGACGCACGGAAAGACGACCACCTCGTCGATGATTTCGCTCGTGGCGGAAAACGCGGGGCTCGACCCCACGGTGGCGATCGGCGGGGAACTGCTTCAGATCGGCACGAACGCGAAGCTGGGGACGAGTGATTATATGGTTGCCGAGCTGGACGAAAGCGACCGTTCCTTCGTCTACTTCCATCCCGAGATCGCCATCGTCACGAACGTCGATTGGGACCACAGGGACCACTACATGACCTTCAAGGCCGTCACCGACGCCTTCGCCGAATTCCTCACACATGTCAAGAGCGAGGGGCGGGTCATCATCTGTATGGAAGACGGCGGCGTGCGCAAACTCTGCGAAGAATACAACGTCTCTCCCTCCGTCGTCACCTACGGCTGGGGACGCGGGTGGGACTGGGGCGCCGCGGAGGTGAAGCACTTCTTCGGCGGCGGCGTCTCCTACACACTGTTTCACAACGGCGAGGGATTGGGGACCGTCGAACTCTCCGTCTCAGGGGAGCACAACGTGCTCAACTCCCTCGCGGCCTATGCCGCCTGCCACGAGATGGGAATCGCTCACGACGACATCGTGAGGGGGCTGAAAATATTCAACGGCGCTAAGCGCAGGCTGCAGAAGACCGGCGAAGTGGGGGACGTCCTCATCTACGACGACTACGGCCACCATCCGAACGAAATATCGGCGACGCTCAACACCATACGCAAGATATTTCCCGAGCGGCGCATCGTGGCGATCTTCCAGCCGCACCGTTTCAGCCGCACCGCCGCGCTATATAAAGAGTTTGCCGACGCGCTTTCTCTTGCAGACAGGGCGTTTATACTGCCCATATACGGCTCCGACGAAATGCCGATGGAGGGCGTCTCCTCCAAACTGATCTTTGACGCCGCCTCGGACGACATGCGCTCGCACTACGAGCTCTCGGGAAATTTTGACGACCTTATCACCTCCGTCTGCCAGGCCGCCCGTTCGGGCGACGTGATCCTAACGGTCGGCGCGGGCTCGGTGGGCACACTGGGGAAGAAGATCGTCGAAAAGCTGACAGAGATGCTGGCATAGATGGAAAAGGGCTCGCTGATACCGAACTGTTCGCTGAAAGAGCTCAACACCTGGCAGTGCGGCGGCCGGTGTCTTTGGCTCGCCGCGCCCGCTTCGGCCTCGGAGGCCCAGAGGCTGATAGAGAGGGCCCGCGATTCCGCGACGACGCTTTACGTGCTCGGCGGAGGGTCGAACGTCCTCGTTCAGGAGGGGTTTCTGAACGCCGGCGTCATCTCGGCGGCGGCGATGGATTCGCTCGCCGTAAACGAGGAGGGCGGCGCGGCCTATCTTGAAGCGGGCGCGGGCCTTCCCGTTAAAAAGATCCTGGCGCTGGCGCTGGAAAACGGCTGGGGTGGGCTAGCCTTCCTCGCAGGCATCCCAGGCACCGTCGGCGGCGCGCTTTACGGCAACGCCGGCGCTGCGGGAGAAAGTTTCGCGCCGTTGGTGGAATGGGTGGAGACAATATCGCGGCAAGGCAAAAAGCGGCGCTGGCTTAGGAAGGAGCTGCTCTGGCAGTACCGGGCCTCGCCCTGGGCGGAGCCGCCGCTTCTCATCACAAAAGCGCTTTTTCGCCTGCCTTATGAATCAAAATATAACATTATCAAAAATATAAGACATTTTGCAGAGCTCAAAAAAGGGCAGCCCCTGGGCGCTAAGACGGCGGGCTGCGTATTCAAAAACCCGCCCGGCGCCGCCGCCGGGAGGCTTCTAGACAGCTGCGGCTGTAAGGAGCTGGCGCTCGGCGGCGCGCGCGTCTCGCCGCGGCATGCAAATTTTATCGAAAATCGCGGCGGCGCGCGCGCGGAAGATATATATAATCTAACGAAAATCTGTCGGAAAAGAGTGTACGAAGAATTTGGGATAAGGCTGGACTATGAGATTAAATTCTTTGGGGCGTTTTAGGCGCCGGAGAAGATTAAAAAAGATATTATTAGTTCTCTGCGCGCTGCTGGTCGGTTTTCTGATCGCAGCGGAGGGCCGCTTTGCCATTATGCGCATCGGCGACATCACAATATCGCCGCCGAACATCCTGCCGCAATATGCCGTCTGGGGCACGATCACGCCGGAGCAGGAGCGCTTCTGGCCCTTCTTTTGGCTTGCGAAGGGAGATTATGAAAAGCTTATCGAGTCCTATTATCCGGCGGACGTAGAGCTCACGCTGCACGGGTGGGGCAAGTTCGGCCTCGCCGTGTCGCCGCTCGTCCCCCTCTACAAGGTATACTGGGGAGGTAAATTCTGGTATCTCTCAGGAGAGGGCAAGCTATGGCTATCGTCGCTGCCAGAGAACAAAATCCTCGCAGAACACCTCGCAGAAAGCCTGCCGGTGCTTACCTGGGGCGCGGACCGGGCCACGCCGATAGACATCACTCAGGTCGATGGCAACGTCTTCGATTCCAGCCTGCCCATTCCGCTGATCAGGAGCTGGTACCGGATGGCGGAGGAGCTCGGATGGAGCAAATCTGTGAAGTTTATCCAGGCGGGAGTCAAAGAGGGCACGCCGGTGGTGCGGGTGATATTCTACACGGCGGGGAATGAGAACGGCGCCCAGCTGCTGCTGCCGAACGAGGCGATGCGGTGGCCGGAGACGGGATTGGCCGTAAAAAAACTCTACGGCGGCATCTCGAACCTTCCGCCCGACATCTTTATAGACGGGACATATAAAGGAAAGATCCTCATCAGGAATTTAAAACAGGATAAAAAAGACGTACCGCCGGCGGCGGCGCGGGAGGTGAAGGGAAAAGCGAAAAAAGGGAGACCTTAGCGGTGTATTTGTCTTGAAATAATATCTTTATCATATATATTTATGGAGAAAGATTTATAATGTAGAATATGGGGAGGTAAATCCCTAAGAAGAGGGGGCAATAGTTTTGTTTAAAAAGGCATCAAGTTATCCGCAGAGCAGGGAGCCGGAACTGCTTGTCGGGCTTGACTTGGGGACTAGCAAGGTGACGGTGGTGGTGGCCGAGCGCGAGGCGGAAGGCGACGAGGCTCAGGTCATCGGAGTCGGTCAGGCGCCTTCAAACGGCATCCGCAAAGGACTCATAGTAAACCTCGATCAGGCGGTGAAGTCTGTGCGTCAGGCGGTCAGCGACGCGCAGAATATGGTGGGGCAGGATCTCAGCGAAGTAACGGTCGCCTTCGGCGGCGGCGAGGTCACGAGCATCCGCTCAAAGGGCATGGTCTCTCTCGGACGCACGCCGCGTTCCGTCATGCGCCTTGATATAGAACGCGTTATAGACGCGGCTCAGGCTGACGTCGTGGTACCCACGAACCAGAGCATCCTCCATACGATCCCCGTCGAATATTCACTGGACGGCAATATCGGCATCGACGACCCCCTCGGTATGAATGCCATGCGTCTTGACATTGAGGTGCAGTCGATAATCGTCCCGACTGCAACTATTCAGAACGTGCTTAACTGTGTCAGTCGGGCGGGGCTTGAGGTGAGCGGCCTCGTCATCAAACCTCTCGTCTCGGCCCTCGGCGTGCTGACGCCCGAGGACGCCTTGGCGGGCGCGGTCGTCGTCGACATCGGCGGCGGCACCACCGGAGTCGCCGTCTTCGCGGACGGCAGACCGAAGCACCTCGCGCTGCTTCCCGTGGGTGGAGACCACATCACGAACGACTTGGGCAGCGTGCTGAGGCTGCCGCTCAACAAGGCGGAGGAGCTCAAACGCTCCGTCTCGCTCAAGGAGGACTTCGACCCCGACGAGATGCTCAACTTTACGCACAACTCACGCGAATACAGTATTTCAAAAGAGGATCTATACGATATCGTCCGCTGCCGTCTCGAAGAGCTGACGGACGACCTCATCCGCCCCGAGATCAAGGCGGCGAAAATATCCTTGCTTCCCGGCGGCGTGCTGCTGACCGGCGGCGTCTCTAAGACCGAGGGGATCGACGACTTCATTTTGGAGAAGATGGACCTGCCGGCGCGCGTGGCGATGCCGGTAGACGCGAACCGTATGCCCCCCGGCCGCAACAGTCAGGAATACGCCTCCGCGTCGGGTATCATAAAGTATATCCTTGAAAGAGAGCGCGACCCCTTCCGCTATCTCGACAATATGGTGTTTGGGAAGTCCGACCAGCTCAAGAGCGCTCCGGTCTACGTGCCGCCGTCGGCGGGCGTACCGATCGGACAGAAGGAGAAGGACGGCTCGGGCTTCAACCCCGTGGATGTCGTAAAGAAGCTTTTCGGAGACCTCTTCTAAGAGCGCAGGGAGGAATAAAAGGTATGGGAGTTATGTCAGAGATATTTCAGCTTGATAAATCGAACTTCCCGACAAGGGAGGTCATCAAGGTAGTAGGTGTGGGCGGCGCGGGCAACAATGCGCTGAACCACATCATTCGCGGCGGTGTGAGCGGCGTGGAGTTTATCGCGGCGAACACCGACATCGCCCATCTAGAACTCTCGGAGGCGACCTGCCGCATAATCCTAGGCAAGGAGCTCACAAAAGGGCTAGGCGCGGGGTCCGATCCGGATATCGGCTGCAAGTCGGCGATGGAGTCGCGCGAGGAGCTGCGCGCGGTGGTCGAGGGAGCGGACATGGTCTTCGTCGCCGCCGGCATGGGCGGCGGCACCGGCACGGGAGCTGCGCCGGTGATCGCAGGGATAGCCAAAGAGGCCGGAGCCCTCGTGGTGGCGGTCGTCACGCTGCCCTTCACCTTTGAGGGACGCCGGCGGATAAAGCAGGCTGACGGCGGCATCGAACAGCTGCGCGACAAGGTGGACGCGCTGATTGTCATTCCCAATGACAGGCTGCTCGGCGTCACCGATAAAAAGACCTCGATCAACGATGCCTTTAGGATGGCGGACGGTGTGCTGCACCAGGCGGTGCAGGGCGTGACGGACCTGATCAAGCGTCCGGGGCTTGTCAACGTCGACTTTGCCGACGTCAAAACGATAATGTCGAACGCCGGCACCGCAATCATGGGCATCGGCGAGGGCTACGGCGAGAAGCGCGCGGCGACGGCGGCCTTCAATGCCATCAACAGCCCGCTGATGGACAGCAAAATGAGCGGCGCGAAGGGCATCCTCTTCAACATCACGGGAGGCGCGAGCGTCGGCATCCATGAGATAAACGAGGCGATCAGCATAATCACTGAGGCCGCCGACGAGGACGCCTTTATCATTTGGGGGCACGTCTTCGACCCAGAGATGGAAGATTCCCTTCAAATCACGGTCATCGCCACGGGGTTTGACGACGACAAAGGCCGCGCCGCCGCGCCGCGGGCAACTGCGGCTCCAGAGCCTGTGCCGGTGCGCGCCGCGTCCGGCGTCAGAACGAGTTCCGCCGGCGTGACGACCCAGGGGCTGGACATCGCCGCCGTTAAAAACCTCAACAGCTATACCTCCGCTAAAGGCCCGGCGGCGAAGCCCGACCCGGCCCCGGCGGAAAAACCAGCGGAGCCGAAGGCTAGGCGTTACGAAGCGGCGGCGAAGACCGCACCGAATATCGCTGTTTCCGACGAGGACCTCTTTAAGCAGAGCGGGGCCCCCGTCGACCAGTACGACATCCCTGCCTATCTCAGAAAGAGGCGGCAGCCCTGAAAAAAGAAAGCCGCGCCCTCCGGCGGCCCGCAAAAATGACCGCCTGGCAGAGCTGGG
>CAKSWL010000023.1 GCA_934511335.1 uncultured Cloacibacillus sp.
TAGTCCTTGGGGTTGCGGGGATAGCACTCGATCCACTTGCAGCCGCAGGCCAGATTGCCGGGAACATAGGCGGGCATCGCGTGGAAGAAAACATCCTCATAGGGATGGATGCCGATCTTAGCGGGCATCTCATATACTTTTTTGCCGTGGGCGATCATAGCGCCCCTTACCAGCTCCAGCGTTTCCACGATGCTGGGGCCAGCTTGAATGCACTCGTCCTTGGTCAGCCACAGAATCTCGTGGCCGAGATCGAGCTTTGTTTTCAGGTACTCGTGTTCCCTGCCGAAAGCTTCCAGCTGCTGTGCATTTGCAGTGTACATGTGTATGACCTCCTTAAAATTCTGTTTCTGGCAGTCGACTGCTTGAAAAAGCAACCCCACCCTTTGCAAGTTTAGCATAAGGGTTGGAGCTGCTCCAATGTCAATATTCATATATTCCACAAAATCCGGCTGTTGTTTTTGTCTAATACAACAATGCTTTGACCTCGCACAGACAGCCGTGATCAGATATTTAAACAGCTAAAGCCCGATTTCATCGGCGACCTCATAGTTTGGACGAAGTCTGCACTGCGCAAACCATTGCAGAAGCGGTGTAACATCTGCCCAATCACTCACAAAATTTAATGTACAGCAGGCGTGATTCCCGGAGGGCATTAGGCTGTTTGGTGCCCTCAGACTTGGGCTTATTGTAGTTCTCACGCTCAATAATGCCGTATTTCTCCACCTGTGCGATGTAGAGATGACTGTCCTTCAATCCAGTACGCTCCAAGACATATCCTCGGATTTCCTCGTAGGTTGCCTTGCTCTCAGCAGAAATCAAATCCATCTCGTCCATCTTCACTTCGAGCTCGATATGTTCTTTCTTTTGAAGTTTTAGATAATAAACATACCGTCTCCACATGCCCCGTCTGCGGGAACATGTCGAAGGGGTGCGCCGCGGAGAGCTGATAGCCGCCCTCTGCGAGACGTTTTATGTCTCTGGCGAGGGTCGCGGGGTTGCAGGAGAGGTAGACGATCCGTTCCGGCGCGATTTTAAGCAGCGCCGCTATAACCTTTTCGTCGCAGCCTGAGCGCGGCGGGTCCAGCACTACGACGTCGTATCCGCCTCCGCTGAGGCTTTCGGCGATATCCTCGGCCTGCGCGGTGTGGGGGATGATCTTTTTTATCCCGTTTTGCTCGGCGTTCGCGGCGATGTATGCCGCCGCCGGCCGCCAGCTTTCTACGGCGGTCACCTCCGCGCCGTCTGCGGCTAAAAAGGCGGTGAGGCTGCCGACGCCGGAATAGAGTTCAAGTATTTTACCCGGCGCGCCGGCAAGCGCCAGCTTCGCGGCCTCTTCGTAGAGGCCGATGGCCTGGGCGGAGTTTACCTGAAAGAAGGAGCTGGCCTCGAAGGTGAATCGATATTTTCCGAGCCGTTCGCTCATCCGCTCCGCGCCGTAAATCGGGACGGTCTTGCTTCCCCAGATAAAGTTGCCCGGAGATTCGTTGATGTTGTAGACCATCCCCCCAAGCCCCTCTATGTTCTGGGCGATGGCGCAAAGCGCCTTTTCCTCTTTTTTTGAAAGGGGTCGGCTGCCGATCACCGCGCAGAGGGACTCCCCGCCAAACTGCGCCCGCCTCACGACGAGATGGCGGATCAGTCCGCACGGCATGGAGCGGCCTCCCTCCCACACTCCGCGAAAGCCGCCGCCGCGCAGCGCCGCGAGGAGCTTCGCGAGGTGCTCATTTATCTCCGGCAGCAGCACCGGGCAATCGGAATAGGGGATTATCTCATGGCTCCGCGGACGGTAAAAACCGGCTTGCAGCCTTTCGCCGCGGAAGCTCTGCACCGGCAGCGAGGCCTTGTTGCGGTATGCCCATCGCCGCGGCGAGGGAACGCACGCAAGGACGTTTGGCGCCGCCACTCCGCCTATCCGCGCCAACGCATCGAAGACAGTCTTTCTTTTCATCTCCAGCTGCGCGCCGTAGGAAATGTGCTGGAGCTGACAGCCGCCGCAGCGTCCAAAAGCGCCGCAGCGCGGACGGGCGCGCTCAGGAGATAGGGAAAACCGCCGCAGCACTTTGGCGGTCCCGTAGTTTTTCTTTTTTGAGACGAGACGAACCTCCACCTCTTCGCCGGGGAGGGCGTCGGCGACAAAGACGACAAAGCGCTCTTCGCCGGCGCGGACGACGCCTTCGCCTTCGTTATTAAGATCAGAAATCGTTACGCGTATCTTGTCACCCTGTATCATAAGGGATACTATACACTAAAATCTATAATTTTTCTCGGTGACATTTTAGGGGGATTCTATAATATAATTATCCACGGCACTGGAAAATATCTTTTGCGTACAATATTTACATTATGCGGAGAATTTGTTGTGAGACTAGAGAGTGTTTTTGAGAAGATTGAAAATTTTCCAATGATCCAAGCGGTACGGAGCGCGCTTCTCATCTCCGTACCGATATTGATGATCGGCTCGTTCACGCTGATTCTGAAGTCGCCGCCGGCGGCAGCGGAGGTTCATTTTCCCCAATGCCCTTCAATATAAACGCGATCATGCCCTTCGGCTTTCCGGTGCTCCTCAACCCGGTTTTCTTTATACCTTTCATTCCCGTACCCGTCACCCTGTGTCTTATTTCATATCCGGCATTTTCTTTCGGCCTGGTGCCCGCGACGCTCTGCAATGCGGAATGGACGACGCCGGCGCTGTCGCTTACAGGGCCGCTGTCCGCGCCCGCGAGGAAAAACGGCGATGAGGCGGCGTAACTTGCGAAGAAATGTGCATCCCAGAATATCGACTGTTTTCCTCCTCATAGCCGTATTTGCGTTTTCATTTACCGCCGACAGAGCGACAAAATATGCCGCGTGCCGGCTGGGGTGGGACACCAGCTTCAACAGCGGCGTTTCGTTCGGGCTGTTCCGCACAGCCTGCCCGTATGCGGTGACGGCGGCCAACATCGCCATAATATTTGTATTGTTCGTCCTTTGTATAAGGTCCGCGTGCGCCTGTAAGCCGCTGTTTTGCAGCGGCTGCGGAATGATGCTCGGCGGCGCGGCCGGAAATCTCGCCGACCGGCTAGCCCGCGGACATGTGATCGACTGGCTGCCCCTCCCCCTGTCGGATATCCTTTTTGAAGGTGGGCTATGGATAAACGCCGCGGACGCCTTTCTCGTTCTCGGCTCGGCGGCGGTCCTCCTTGACCTCTGGTGTGAGGCTAAAGGCAAGAGTTGAGCCGTTATATATCCTAACCGCCCTCTGCTGCAGCTTTTTATATATTCTCCCGTGAATGAATTTACCGCGGCAGACGTCATGGCGGCTGAGATATTTATCATAAATCCGGCGGCGCCATCGCAATCATAATTTAAGGAGCGACTTCGCGGGGCTTGCTATACTGAGCGGCTTTCCCCCCTAACAGCAGAGCACGGAAGACCACCGCGGCCCCTCTCCCTGCTCTGCTGCTTCGGCAATAAAAAGTTCGGCGCGCACGCGCTCTCGATATTGATGGAGACGCTGTACAGGGAGGTACATATCTGCCGCGGGTCGAGCGCGGCAGTAGCTGACGGTCCGCCCATAAAGCG
Source organism: uncultured Cloacibacillus sp. (assembly GCA_934511335.1). Taxonomy (GTDB): domain Bacteria; phylum Synergistota; class Synergistia; order Synergistales; family Synergistaceae; genus Cloacibacillus. Next base: position 3,562 of record CAKSWL010000023.1, read on the forward strand.
CGGCAATCCCTCGGCGCCGCCGTTTCAACAGAGCAAAAGAGAGGCCCCCTTAAAGGGAGCCTCTCTTTGATACTAGCTTGCTTTAGCCGTGAAGTTACTTCTTCGCCGCTACCGCCTCTGACATCATCTTGTAGCCTTCGTCAAAGGCCTTCTCGTTGAGTTCCTCGGTTCCCTTGGGAACGCGGGCGAGGATGGCGTCTTTGATCGCCTGGGGCTTTGTGAGCCCCTTGTCCTCAAGGACCTTCGCCGCCGTGCCGAGCGCCACCATGTTGACGACGATCTCGCGTCCAAGTTTCTCGCGGGCCGTTCTCACGTTGGGGAGCATGTATATCTCGGCGTCAAGCTTCGGGGGGTCCGTTACGAAGAAGTCGTCAAGAATGACGGTCGCGCCCTTCGCCGTATCGTGGCTGTAGGTATCGCAGGCCTTCTGTGTGAGGATAATCTGAAGGTTGGGGTGGGCAGCCTTCGGATAGTCTATTTCGCCGCGGTCGTAGACAACTTCTGATTTTGAAGCGCCGCCGCGGGCTTCAGGGCCGTATGCCTGGCTCTGTACTGAATTAAGGCCCTCCGTACGGAGCGCAGCGGCCTCACCCAGGATCACTGCGGCGAGGATGACTCCCTGTCCGCCGGATCCAGCAACGCGAATTTCAAAACGATCGCCCATGATCCGTACCTCCTATGCCTTTCCCTGCGCGCGTGCAATGACGTCGTTGTAACGGTCAGTGTATTCGCGGGCGTTCTCTATGTTGACAAATTCGCCGACGACGATCTTGCCTTCGAGTTCTTCCGGCGTCATCTTGTCGGCCTGAGCCTTAAGGACCGTATGCTCTTTAAGGAACTTGATGTTGTCCGCCGGACGGCTGCGCTTGTTTTTGCGGCCGAACTGCGTGTGACAGAAGGAGATGATCTCGACGAGCGCGAACCCCTTCTTCTGGTGCGCGATCGCCTTCTTGAGTATCTGCTCGCACATCACGGGGTTAGCGACGGTAGCGCGCGCAACGAAGGTCGCGCCGGCGCCGGCGGCCAGCTTGCAGATGTCAAACGTCGGGTCTATCGAGCCGTAGGGGGCCGTTGCGGCGAAAGCGCCTTCGGGCGTCGTCGGCGAGGCCTGTCCGCCGGTCATACCGTAGATGTTGTTGTTCATCAGGACGGCGGTGATGCCGATGTTGCGGCGGCAGGCGTGGATGAAGTGGTTTCCGCCGATCGCCGTGCCGTCTCCGTCGCCCATGACGTTGACGATCGTGAGCTCGGGGTTGGCCATCTTAACGCCCGTCGCAAAGGCAAGCGCGCGTCCGTGCGCCGTATGGAGCGTGCAGGCGTCGATATATCCGGGCATACGGCTTGAGCAGCCGATACCTGATGAGATGCAGACCTGCTCCTTGGGGATGTTGAGGTCGGCAATGGCGCGGAGGATGGCGTGCATAATGATTCCGTGTCCGCAGCCGGGGCACCAGATATGGGGCATAAACTTAGAGCGCAGGAGTTTCTTTACATCTTCGCGTGGCATAGTTACGCCACCTCCTTGATGAAGGACATAATCTCAGCCGGCTTGTAGAGTTCGCCGTTGATCAGGTTCTTTGCGTGTACCTCGCAGCTGCCCTTGACGGCTCTCTCAACTTCATGCACCATCTGTCCGGCGTTGAGCTCGGGGACGATGACGTGCTTGACTCTCTTTGAGAATGCGGCTATTTCTTTATCCGGGAAGGGCCACAGAGTGATCGGGCGGAAATGCCCGACTTTGATGCCCTGTTCGCGGAGCTCGCGGATCGCGCGAAGCGACGAACGCGAAACTGAACCGAAGGATACGACGACGATCTCGGCGTCTTCCATGAAATCTTCTCTGTATTCGACGATCTCGTCGCGGCAGCGGTCGACCTTGCGGATGATGCGGTTCGCCTTAAGGTCGATGTCGGGCGCGTCGTTTGTCGGGAAGCCCCACTCGTTTGTGGTGAGTCCTGTTACATGCCAGCGGTAGCCGTCGCCGAAGGCGGGCATCGGCGGTACGTCGTCCGCGTCCGCGCGGTAAGGCACGAAATCATCGGGGGCTGCGGTCGGCTTCTTGCGGTCCACTACCTCGTAGGTGCCGGGCTCGGGAATGGTGATCTTCTCACGCATGTGTCCGATGACTTCGTCCGCCATTACAAGAACGGGCTGACGGAAGCGCTCGGCCATGTTGAAAGCCTTGATCGTGAGCGTGTAGCACTCGGGAACCGAGCAGGGGGCGTAGGCGATCGTCGCGTGGTCGCCGTGCGTTCCCCACTTAGCCTGCATTACGTCGGCCTGGGAGACCTTCGTGGGAAGTCCGGTCGAGGGGCCGCCGCGCTGAATGTCGGCGAGGACCATCGGGATCTCCGCAATATATCCATAACCGAGGAGCTCCTGTTTGAGCGATATCCCGGGGCCTGAGCTCGCCGTCATCGCCTTCTTGCCTGCGATCGAGGCGCCGAGGGTCGCAGCGATCCCGCCGATCTCATCCTCCATCTGGACGAATTTTCCGCCCAGCTTCGGGAGCTCTTCGGACATAACTTCCATTACCTCTGTTGACGGGGTGATAGGATATCCGCCGAAGAACCTGCATCCGGCGGCAATAGCGCCCATTGCTATGGCTTTATTACCCTGCCAAAATTCGTTCTGGGCCATGATTACTCACACTCCTTAACAGTGATTGCCAGGTCCGGGCAGATATTTTCGCACTGGCGGCAGCCAATGCAGTCCTCCGGACGAACCGCTACGCACTTAACCTGATCGTTAAGTTCCAGAACCTTCTTGGGGCATATAGCGATACAGAGGCCACATCCTTTACACCACTTCTCAACTACGTCGATGTTGAACTTCTTCGCCAAAAGACCCACCTTCCTTCCACACATCTAATCGATTTTGTCTGTCAACCAGAATTGCTGAGATGCGATTGGCATAACTACTCGTATTATGCCAAAATTCATGGATTTATTCAAGGAAAAGGTTAAATTCTTTATTTTCTGACAACTTTAAAATATTACAAAAAGTTTATCCGTTCGTTGGGCCGATGTCCGGGGCCCGCAAATAGAGGCCGCGGACCTCGCGCGGGCACACCGCGTTCGCCGCATAAAATTCACCCATAAGCGCGCAGCAGCCGCCGGAGGCGCTTTCCCGTTCTATCACGAGACGCCCGCATCCCCGCAGCTTGCCGTACTGAGAAATGTCGGGAGAGACTATCGCCGCGTCGGGGTATCCTTTTAAAATCTCTGAAAACTCATCCTCGGAAACAAATCTAGGAGGAAGGCTTTTGCCGGAAGAATCATATACGGCGGCATAGCAGTGGGTACGCTTCGCCTTAAAAACCGGCGCCAGGCAGCCGTACTTTTCTTTCAGATCCCAAATGAATATCTCAAGCGACGAAAGCGGCACGACCGGTACCTTGAGCGCCTCGGCCAAAGCGGCTCCATAGGCGATGCCGGCTCTGATGCCCGTATAATACCCGGGCCCTGCGCCGACCGCGACAAGAGCAAGCTCGGAAAACCGCGTCCCTGACTCCTTAACGAGCGCCTCCGTCATCACCGGCAGCTCTTCGGATTGTTTACGCCCAAGTTCAAGATTATACTCGCCCGCGATCTTACCGTTTATCGCAAGGCCGACGTTCGTCCAGCGCCCGGCACAATTTATCCCCAGTGTTATCATTTCGCACCCTCCGCCGCTCTCATAGACTTTATCCTTTCCGCAAGCGCGTCAAAGGCGCGGCGCGGCGCCGCGCCGCGGCAGGTAAAGGTCAGGAGTCTGGACTCGCCGCTCTCGGGGAGTATGTCGAATTCCACGTCTATCCTTCCCTCCTCCGGGGCGCCGCGCCACCTCTCCGCCCACTCCACGGCGGCGACGTAGCCGTCTTCAAGATATTCTTCTATACCAAGCTGATCTATCTCCGCCTCATCTTCCAAGCGGTAAAGGTCGGCATGAAGAAGCGGCAGCGGCCCCTCGTGCTCGCTCATGATGATAAAAGTCGGGCTCTTTATACGCTCACATCCCATGGCGCGGCCTATACCCTGAATCAACTTCGTCTTTCCCATTCCCAGAGAACCCTTGAGTAAAATCAACAGCCCAGGATAGACCAGCTCCCCCAGCGCCTCTCCAAAAGCGAAGGTCTCTTCCGGACCGCGGCTCGCGACGGCAAAGCTATCCTTTGAGTACCGCCGGTAATTCATCGGCTATCTCCCTCGCTAACGACCCCCGCAGCCCGACGCGCGCCTCTAGAGCTTCTCCGGCCAAGCCGTGCGCGAGCGCCCCCGCCGTCGCTGCGTCGGCCACAGAAAGACCCGCGGCGAGCAGCGCGCCTATTATTCCGCTGAGCACGTCGCCGGAACCAGGTATGGCAAGGGCCGGCGACCCAGCGTCGATCATGCGCAGCGCGCCGCCAGCGGCGATCAGAGTATTTCTTCCTTTAAGCAGCGCCTGTCCGGTTTTGCCGGTCAGCGCCAAGGCGCACTCCGCGCGCTTCGCGTCGACCTCCGCCGGCGTCAGCCCCAGGATGCGTCCCGCCTCGGCGCTGTGCGGCGTAAGCAGGACGTCCGCGCGCGGCGCGAGCTCCGGCAGATGACGGGCGAAGAACCACAGCATATCAGCGTCCAGCAGCAGCGGCAGGCGGCAATTATTCCAAAGCCAGAGAAAGAGCTCCCCCGCTTCTTTCGAACGTCCGCAGCCTGGGCCGGCCGCCGCCGCCGCACATTTCGGCAGCTGCTCGGAGATGACGGCCGCCGCCGCCGCGCTCTCGACCTCTCCATTTCTTGTGGCAAGCGGCAAGACGATCGCCTCCGGCAATTCGGCGGCGGCATACGGCGCGATAAAATCAGGAACCGCCAGGAAGACGAGTCCCGCGCCTGCGCGCAGCGCCCCGCGGGCGGTGAGCAGCGGCGCGCCCCGGTAATTCCAGCTGCCGGCGTATATGAGCAGGTTGCCGCGTTCGCTCTTATGTATGCTGCGGTGAATTTGCGGCAGCATCGCGTGCAGATACTCTTTTTCGCAGAGGCGCAGCGCCGGTTCCCGAGGCAGTATCGCCTCCGGCGGCACGCCGATATCCGCAGTGATTATCTTGCCGCAGGCCTCGCGCGCCGGCTGAAAGGCCATTCCCCGTTTGGGAGCCAGAAAAGTGACGGTCACGGCGGCTTTCACGCAGGGGTCGTGTACAGCGCCGCTTTCCGGATCTATCCCCGACGGTATATCGAGGGAGAGGATATTTTTCCGCCCCTCAAGAAGCCGGATAAGGCGCGCCGGCTCTTTGCGGGGAGCCCCTATAGTCCCGGTGCCAAGCAATCCATCCATGATGCAGCCGGCGCCGTCAAGCAGCGCGGATATCTCGGCGTCGCTCAGTTCAGGCGTATCGAATATCCTCAAGCCTTCACCGCCCAGCCGCCTCAATATCGTAAGATTTACGGCTGCGTCGTTTTTATAGGCTTCGTCGGCGTCGCTCTTCAGCACCGTCACCGCAGCGCCGCCGATGATCAGATGGCGCGCCGCGGCAAAGCCGTCGCCGCCGTTATTTCCGCGTCCCGCCAATATGATAAAACTGCCTCTATGACCGCCTGCCAGCGCCGCCGCCTCCTTGGCGGCGTTCTTTGCGGCGTTTTCCATGAGCACCACAGACGGCACGCCATATTTATCAGCGGCGGTAACATCAGCTTCGCGAACATCCGCCGGTAAATAGAAATTTTTCATTAATCCCCCTCCAAAACTACCACGGCGGCCGCCATGCCGGATTCGTGCGAGATGCTGAGAAAGACTTTGCTTATCCCCTCTTCCTTGAGGCGGCTCGCAAAATCGGCGCTGAAATTAAATATGGGCCCCCTCTCGGTGCGGAGTACCTCGCAGGCGTCAAGCCCCATCTTTCCCAGCCCCCAGCCGCCGGCTTTGGCAAGAGCCTCTTTTGCGGCGAAAGCCGCGGCATAGTGAGAAGCGGCGTCCGCCCGTTCTCCGGCATACTCTATCTCGGCGGCGGAAAAGAGGCGCTCGACAAATCCCCTGCGCGCCGCCGCCTTTTTCATCCGTTCGATATCGCAGAGGTCAATCCCTACGCCTTTGATCATGATCCGCCCTCCAGCGCCGCTTCAATGGCCATTAGCTGCCATCTTTCCAAAATCCCAAAGCCCCTTGCTATTTCAAACTGCCGCCGCAGCTTCTTCTTCCACGAGGAGCCGTATATCTCCGGTGCTAATTTTACAGCTTTTAAAGCTAACTTTTCAAAATATCTATGATCGGTGGCCCACTTTCCATGCTTTCCTTTGTAAAGGCCGCCGATATATCCCCAAATATTATTATTATACCTGGCGGAGAGAGGATAATCTTCCCTTATTTTGCGTGAGTAGTCGCCGAGAAATTTCTTTAGCGATCGGTATTTCCGAAAAGAAGAGCTGACGAGGACGCTGCGGCCGCCGAGTCGTTCCTCGCTCTTTATATCGATGTAAGGCATCCCCAGCGCCTTCCAGGCGTCGTTCGCCTTTATCCCCGCGCCGTTTTTTCCCTCGCGCCAGAGGCGGCTCCGCCAGTCGCCGGTCTCATGCGAGCAATGAACGGTGGCGCCAAAGGGATTTACGCTCTTATACCTTTTAGCCGCGCGATAAAAATCCAGCGAAGAGAAGGCCCACGCCTCTTCTATCGGAACGGCCAGCGAACAAAACAAAAGGCAGAACAGCAGGCCGTATTTTAAAAGGCCGGCGCGCTGTTCCGCTATTATAAAATATTGAATATTTAATTTTTTAAAACAGGACATTATTACGAAAAAAAGCGGCCAGGTCGCAAACGATCTCCGAAGAGAGCCGATAGTCCCAAAGAATTCATTCTCACGATTTTATCAGCACGGAGAGAATCTTATACAAACTCGTCGGGTCCACAGGCTTGGCAAAATGGGCGTTCATCCCCGCTGCCAAAGAATTGTCCCGGTCTTCGCCGCAGTCCTTAGCGGTCATCGCGATTATCGGTATCGTCCCCGCATCGGCTTTGCCGCACGAACGGATGGCCCTCGCCGCGTCAAGGCCGTCCATCACCGGCATGCTGATATCCATCAATATCGCGTCAAAATATCCCGTCGGCTCGTTCAAAAACAGATCAAGACCGGATTTGCCATTATCCGCACGCACCACGGAAATGCCTTCATGTTCCAGTACTTTTATCGTGATAGAGGCGTTTAGAGAGTGATCTTCACACAGCAATATGCGTTTTCCCGTCAGTACTGCCATCTTGATTCTTCCTTCCATGGAGTAATGTGTGATTACTCATATACTCTATATTTGGAATTATACCATTTTTTATAAATAGGTCACTATGCCGGCATATAAAAAATGACGCCGAAGACACAATGATGGGGGAAGGCATACGTATGCCCCGCTGATTATGATCCCCAAATGTCCTCTAAGCCAAAACTAAAAAATATCTTATGGGTCCGGGTATAGAAAAATGCTCGCGCTGGAAGCTTGGTGCGGGAAAGGGGACTTGAACCCCTACGTCGGTGACACAAGATCCTAAGTCTTGCGCGTCTGCCAATTCCGCCATTCCCGCATCCAACACAATATTTTACCCTGCCTTTTGATATAACGCAAGAAAAGATTTATTTCAACAGCCGACCTAGTGGTATGTCCGCCAAACATATGTTACAGCGAGCATAGAGACGAAGAGAGGACAAAGTTCATAACATCCCGAGGAGACTTCCTTCGCCATGAATGATTTCGGCAACGGCTATTCCTCGCTCAACACGCTGATAAACATACCGATGGACGTCATTAAGCTGGACCGAGGATTTTTGCTGCAACACAAAACAAACCGCCTCCGCTCCGAAGAGGTCATCAAGACGGTCTTTGCGCTTGCCCGCAAGCTGTCGTTCAAAGTCGTGGCCGAGATGGTAGAATAAAGGGACCAGCTTGATTTCCTCCGGCAGGCGGGCTGCGACACGATTCAGGAATACTATTACGCCCGTCCGGCGGCGCCGGAAGAATTTATACGGACAAGGGGCCGTTATGTAAAACGACAATGGCGGAGGCGGAGTTTTACGCCGCCTAGAAGGCCTTGTTAAAATAGGCGGCGACCCTCTCCGCGGCGTTCTTCTTCAGGTTCATGTAATAGAAGCCGTAATCCCAGGCATGGTATATCCCTTCGCCGAAGGGCGGGAGCTTTATTTCGTACTTGTTCCGATCCACGGAGGAGCATTTTACCACGCCGCGTTTCCGCTCCACCGCGGCGTCGGCGATTCCCGGCGTTTCCACCATAAATCCGGCCTTGGCGGCGGCGTCCTCTTTCGTCAGGCTGCCGAGGTTGTCGGCTGCGGCGGCCAACGTTTCCTCCCGCGTCCACGATATCGGGTTTATCGAGATCCCTCCCTCGAGCAGCACGGGATTGTCTCCCGAGACGACGGGAGACTCTGTGTTGTAGGAGACGATCACGCCGGTGTCGTCCGCCCCTTCGGCGAATTTCAGGTGCGGGTTTTGCGCAAGGTAGTCATTCGTCACCGAATAGCCGATCACATAGGCCGCGATCATCCGTTTGTAACGTTCAGGATGTCTTTTCATATATTCGGCAAGGACGTAGATCAGAAGATTTGAGCCTTGCGAGTGTCCCGCAAGTATATAGGGCCGACCCTCATTGTAATTTTCAAAGTAATAGTCCAGCGCCGCGAAGACGTCGGTCTTCGGTTCGCGCGAGGCGATTATGCCGCGCTCCTCTGCGGAAATGGAAAGGACATATTCCGCGTCCATCTGTCTATAGTACGGCGCATAAATGTTTGCCGAGTCCTCAAAAACGGTCGCCTGCCGCTCGAATATCTTTTGGGCCCCGGCGCGCATCGCCGCGTTGTCGATGGCGCAGATTATCGGGTCGCCGTCGTCCGCCCTTGCATAGGTGGTGGGATAGAGATAGACGACGTCCGCGGAATGTACCGCCGCCGCCGGCAGATTCAGCCAGTTATTTGACGCGGAGTAGTCGGAGGGGGTCGCTGTCCCTTGCCGCGAACCGCCACCGCAGCCGCCCAACAGCGTAGCGGCGCATAATATGACAAACAGGATGACGGTAATCCTTCCGCCGGATTTTTTCATTGTATGCCACTCCCATCAGAATAAAGGTTTTCTATGATTTTAGCAGAAGTTAGAGGTGTTGTAATGTAAGCGTCAAACAGCCAGAACCGCCCCTCAAAGGTAAGCGTCAAACCCCCCGTACCTATAAATTAAGCCCAAAAGCTCGTAAACTCCCTTCATCAATCAGCACCGAAGGGAGCAGTTTTATGATCGAGAGCGGTAATAAAGATATATATATTGTCTGCGGCGCTACGGATATGCGTAAGGGTATCGATGGTCTGGCTGCTATCGTAAATCACAGGCTTGCCTGTGATTTCAGCGGTGCGTCTATGTTTATCTTTTGTAATAAGAGCCGTAACAGGGTGAAGATCATCGAGTGGGACGGCGACGGTTTCTGGCTGTATCAGAAGAGGCTTGAACGCGGTACTTTCCCGTGGCCTGCGGAGGGGAGTCTGAGGAGGATGGTTATCACTAAGGATGAATTTTCCTGTCTGTTTTCAGGCACTAAGCTCCGCCGCAGGCTCAGTATGGACGAGGTTTTTCCCGAGGTGACGGCGTAAGATAATAGTCGGAATAGCAAGATGTTGGTATTACTGTAATTAAGGCGTATTTTCCTGTATTATAATCTTATGGAAGAGCTTATACGGGAACTGGAAGAGTTAAAGAATAAATATGCGGAGTTAGAGAAGAAGGTCGCTTATTATGAAGAGTGCCTGAGGCTGAGCCGTCACAGGCAGTATGCGAGTTCAAGCGAGAAGAGCAAAGCGGATTCCCGTCAGCTTCTTCTTTTTGACGAGGCGGAAAATGAGTCGGACGTCAAAAAGCCAGAGCCCACGGTTTGTGAGATAACATATACAAGAAGAAGCCGTAAAGGCGGATCAAAGCCGGAGGATAATTTTGATGGTCTCCCCACGGAGAGAGTGGAATACACCCTTTCGGAAGAAGAGCGGTCCTGTCCGGAATGCGGCGGTAAAATGCATCTTATAGGATATGATGAAAGACGCGAGATAGAGATCATCCCGGCCAGCGTAAAGATCGTGGTCCATGCACAGGGAATATATGGCTGCCGCCGATGCGAGAGAGAAAACACGCATGTCCCGATAAAAAAGGCGGATGTTTCTGCTCCAGTGATAAAGGGAAGTGCCGCCTCCGCGTCGTCTATAGCACACATCATGACGCAGAAATACATGCAGGGAGTGCCGTTATACCGCCAGGAGCTCTCGTTCATGAAAGAGGGAATAAAGCTTAGCAGGCAGACGATGGCGAACTGGCTTCTGCGTGCAGGGAAAGAGTGGCTGTACCCGCTATACAATGAAATGCGCCGTAAACTTCTGGAAGAAGAGATACTCCATGCGGATGAAACAGAGATACAGGTACTGCGTGAACCCGGAAGGGCTTCACGTACCCAATCCTACATGTGGCTGTACCGTACCGGAAAATACTCCGCTTACCCCGTCGTCTTATTTCAATACCAGGAGACCCGTTCAAGCTCACACCCCATAAAATTCCTCAACGGCTTCAGAGGCTGTCTGCACACAGACGGCTATGCGGGATATGGCAAACTCGGTGCGGATATTCGCCGCTGTGGCTGCTGGGCCCATGTGAGAAGAAAATTTCACGAAGGGATACAGGCGGTTCCACAAGAAGAACAACCAACCTGCGCCTCACAGAAAGGACTTGAATACTGCGACAGACTCTTCTCTCTTGAACGTGACTATGCAAAACTGATGCCGGAAGAGCGCCGTGTCAAAAGACTTGAACAAAGCAAGGCGGTAACGGACGCCTTCTTCGCGTGGGCCTCGAACACCCCCGCCCTCCCCAAATCGGCCCTCGGAAGGGCTCTGCACTATGCCCTTGAACAAAGGCCGTTACTTGAGACCTTCTACCTTGACGGCAGATTGGAAATCTCCAACAACATGGCGGAACGAAGCATAAAACCATTCGTCATAGGCAGAAAAAACTGGCTCTTTTCCTGCTCCCCCAAAGGAGCGGAAACCAGCGCGGTAATCTACTCAATAATAGAGACGGCAAAAGAGAACCACCTCAAACCATACGAATACCTCAAATACATCCTTGAAAGCATGCCCAACACGGCACCGGAGCGATACCATACACTCCTGCCCTGGAGCAAAGAGCTTCCATGTCACTGCAAATTAAAAGAGCAGACTGATTCAACGGCCGGCGACAACGACGAATCCTGTGACCATGCCTCTGATGCTGGAGTCAACGACTCTGCTGAATGATAATACAATAGATCTGATTATTGGCGTAGGTACGGTATATTTGACGCTTAC
>CAKSWL010000024.1 GCA_934511335.1 uncultured Cloacibacillus sp.
CAGATACGGTGACGGTGCCGCGGCCCAGGAAACGGGCCTCGCGCCATTCGGGGTTGTATTTTTCGTCGAGCATTTTGACAAGTCCTTTGACGGCCTTGTCGTCGGCGGCGTCGTTTTCGTTCAGCGCGCGCACCTCCTGGATGATGTCGGCCATCTTGTAGATCGCGTTGTCGCCGCGCTCGGGAGCCGAACCGTGGCAGGAGACTCCCTTAACGTCGATGCGAATTTCCATGCGGCCGCGCTGGCCGCGGTAGATGCCGCCGTCGGTCGGCTCGGTGGAGACGACGAACTCAGGGCGGACTTTGTCCTCGTTGACGATGTACTGCCAGCAGAGGCCGTCGCAATCCTCCTCCTGCACCGTGCCGGTGACGAGCACGCGGTATTTGTCGGAGAGCAGGCCGAGGTCCCTCATGATCTTCGCGCCGTAGACCGCCGAGACGATGCCGCCGAGCTGGTCGCTGGTGCCGCGGCCGCCGATCTCCGTCTCGTTTTCGTAGCCCTCGTAGGGATCGAATTTCCAGTTGGAGCGTTCGCCGAGGCCTACGGTGTCGATATGGGCGTCGTAGCCGATGAGCGTTTTGCCTTTGCCCATATAACCGAGGATGTTGCCCATCGGGTCGATCTCCACCTTGTCGAAGCCGACCTTTTTCATCTCTTCCGCGATACGGTTGACGACGCCCTCTTCGCCGCAGCTTTCGCCGGGGATCGCGACGAGGTCGCGCAGAAATTTCGTCATCGCCGCGCTATAGCTCTCCGACGCTTTTTTGATTGCGCTGAAGTCCATGATTATTCCCTCCATATTTAAATCTTTAGATCTTTCTAAGGAGCCGCTGATCATATGCGCCATTTGCGTCGCGGGCCGGCTCCGGCCGCTGCGGGGGCGTATCGATATACGCCTTGCGCGCCGCTTTTGACCTGCCCGTTCAGCGCCTGGCACGTCTAGTCGGCAAAATATCGTTTGGTCCGCGTGAGGCCCGATTTTGCATATGTCCCGCGGCTCTTCGTCAGCGTCCGCAGGCGCCGTCCCAGACGATGCGGCGGTAATTCTCCGGATCGGTGTCTCCCTCGGTGGAGAAGAGGAGGAGGCGCGATCCTTCGCCTATGGCCAGCTTTTCGCGCAGCGGCGCGAGCGCGTCGTCGGTCATCAGCGAGTGGAGGAAGCCCGCGGGGGCCGCGCCGGATTCTCCCGAAATCACGCGCGGGTCGCCCGCGAGCGGCGCGCCGAGGAGGCGCATGCCGTTTGCCGCCACCCAGTCGGGTATTGAGACGAAGGCTGCGGCTTTGTCCTTTAATATCTGCCAGGAGGAGATGTTCGGTTCGCCGCAGGCCAGCCCCGCCATGATCGTACGCATGTCGCCGCCGACGATGCGGATGCCGCCGTCTCCCGCGCAGGCCGAGCGGTAGTGGCAGTCCGCCTGGTCCGGCTCCACAACGACGAAGGTCGGGGGATTTTCAGGATATTTATTGGCGAAGTAGCCGACGACCGCGCCCGCGAGCGAGCCGACGCCGGCCTGTATGAATATGTGCGTCGGAGCCTCTTTCGCCGCCTCCGAGAACTGCTGGTCGGCCTCCATCGCCATCGTGCCGTAGCCCTGCATGATCCAGGCGGGGATCTCTTCGTATCCCTCCCAGGCGGTGTCCTGCACGACGACGCCGCCTGGCGTACCGGCGGCGGCTTTCGCCGCTTTGCGCACGCAGTCGTCGTAATTGGATTCTTCGATCGTCGTCACCGCCCCCTCTTTGCGGATATTGTCGAAACGCGCCCTCTGAGAGCCCTTCGGCATCATGACGACGGATTTCTGTCCGAGCTTGTTCGCCGCCCAGGCGACGCCGCGTCCGTGGTTGCCGTCGGTGGCGCTGAAGAAGGTGATTTCGCCGGTCTCTTTTTTGAGTTCCGGGGAGGTAAGCGCCTCGTAGGTAAGCCTCTCGATGGAGCGTCCCGTCAGCTTGGAGATGTAGCGCGCCATCGCGAAGGAGCTGCCGAGCACCTTGAAGGCGTTGAGGCCGAAACGGTATGATTCGTCCTTGATGAAAAGGTTCCTGACGCCGTAAAACTTCGCGAGCTCTTTGAGCTCAGCGAGCGGCGTCACTTTATACTGCGGAAAGCTTTCGTGGAAGGCGCGTGCGGCCCTCACCTTGTCAAGAGCCATTATTTCGAGCTCTTTGTCCTCTGCCTTGGGAATTTTGTTCTCGATCCACTTGATGCTGTTCATATCAGCCGCTCCTTTGTTAAGGTAATTTTAGCCTTCGGTATCTACAGAATCGATATAGTTGTAAAGCGTAAATTTGGATATCTTAAAGAGCTTGCAGACGCGGTCCCCGGACTTCAGTATCTGAAAGGCCCCGTTGTTTTTTAGGTACTGGACGGCTTTGATCTTGTCGGCCTTTTTCATCATCGGCACCGGCTTGCCGACACAGCGGACGGCGCCTTCGATCAGTTCGTCAAGCAGCTCGCCCACGTTCTGCGGTATGTGCTCCGGCTCTTCGCTTTGCGGCGCGACATGCAGAAAGTTTTTTATCGTCGATTCGGCCATCGCAAACTTGGTGATATCGTAGTTGACGCAGAAGATGCCGGTCGGTTTTCCCTCGCCGTTCTTTATGTATATGGAGGAAGACTTGATCAGCCGCCCGTCAGATGTCTTCGTAAGGTAATCGTAATGATCTTCCAGCTTTTCCGGCGGGGTCTTCAGCGCCTCCAGGACGATGCGCGACGGGCCGCCGCCGACCTCGCGGTGCGTCACATGTCCGTTTTCGATGGCGATGATGGTATTGTCCCTGTTTTTAGACTCCAGGTCATGAATGACGATCTCACAGTCTTCGCCGAACTGAGCGGCGAGCCCTTTCGCGAGCCGCTTCATAAAATCTACAGCCAATGTATCCTGCATGTAATCATCTACTTTCGGGTTGGCCTAGTTTTAACAAGAACCTCTATAGCGTGCGCATATTGAATATAGCACAATAATTTCCATAGTCAAGATTTTTTCTAAAAATTTTTTTGAAATTATAAAAAATTTTTTGACGAATCTATTGCTTTTCATTTTATATGTGCTAGAATCAGGTCGAACGGGTCGAAGCACAAAATGATAATGTCGGTCGGGCGTGCCTGTTACATAATCGGCGATACTGGTATCTATAAAATTTTTATGTTAACGTCAATACGATCATATCACAGGAGGTTTCTGGCATGAGCGACCGAATGACTCCCATTCCCTTCGGGATTTTGATGGAGTGGATTCTTAAGGATGCGAAAGAGGGCAGGGGCGTGTTCGGCGTGCGTTTTCCTTACCGGGCAAAGGGAACGGCGCTGGATTTTCTCGGCGAAAAGATTGAAACGCCCTTCGGCCCGGCGGCGGGACCGCACACCCAGCTGGCGCAGAATATCATCGCCGCCTATTTCGCCGGTTCGCGCTTTTTTGAGTTGAAGACGGTGCAGAGGCTTGACGGCGAGGATCTGCCGGTCTCTAAACCCTGCATCGACGCGCGCGACGAATGCTACAACGTCGAATGGTCGACGGAGCTCCGCGTGCCGCAGGCGCTGGCGGAGTATGTCAAAGCCTGGTATGTCCTGAAGCTGATCGCCAAGGAGTTTTCGCTCGGCGCTCCCTGCGGCTTCATGTTCAATATGAGCGTAGGCTACGACCTTGAAGGCATCAGGTCGGAGAAGATCGACGCCTTTATCGAGGGGCTGAAGGACGCGCGCAGGACGGATGTCTGGAAAGAGTGCGAGGACTGGACGCTGGCTCATCTGGAAAGGTTCAATAATCTTGACGAGGATTATGTCAAAGCCATCTCGCCCGCGGTCTGCGGCTCCATCACCCTCTCGACGCTCCACGGCTGCCCGCCGCGGGAGATTGAGCGCATCGCCGCCTACCTGCTCGACGAAAAGAAACTCCATACCTTTATCAAATGCAATCCGACGCTCCTCGGATATGAATATGCCCGCGCGAAGATGGACGAGCTCGGCTTTTCTTATGTGCAATTCGACGATCACCACTTCCTCGGCGATTTGCAGTACGCCGACGCCGTGCCGATGCTGAGGCGGCTGGCGGACGAAGCGGCGGCGAACGGCCTTGATTTCGGCGTCAAGCTCACCAACACTTTACCCGTCGATAACCCCAACGACTACATGGCCGGCGGCGAGATGTATATGTCGGGACGCGCCCTCTTCCCGCTGACGCTCGAAACGGCGCGCCGCCTTTCGGAGGATTTCGGCGGCGGGCTGCGCATTTCGTGGTCCGGCGGCGCGGACGCGGAAAATATCGCTTCGCTCTGCGACGCCGGCATTTGGCCGGTGACGGTCGCCACGACGCTTTTGAAGCCGGGCGGCTATCAGCGGGTAAAACAGCTCGCCGACGAGTACGCCGCGCGGGGCTGCGCTCCGTTCCGCGGTGTGGACAATAAAAAGCTCGAGGCTCTCTCCAAGCGGGCCTCGCTCGATAAGAAATACCGCAAACCGGCGAAGCTCCCGGCGAATAAAAAAATTGACCGGCCCGTCCCGTTGACCGACTGTTTTGCAGCCCCCTGCGAGGAGGGCTGCCCTATAAAGCAGGCGGTGCCGGAGTATATCAGACTTGCCGGAGAGGGCAGGTTTGCCGAGGCGCTGGCGGTGATCCTTGATAAAAACCCGCTGCCCTTCATCACCGGCACGATTTGCAGCCATCGGTGCATGAGCAGGTGTACGAGGAATTTCTACGACGAATCGGTGGCGATACGCGCCGTCAAGCTGCTATGCGCGGAAAAGGGCGTCGGGGAGGCGATGAAAAAGCTGCCGCAGCCCGCGGCGCGGAGCGAGGCCAAGGCGGCGATCATCGGCGGCGGCCCCGCCGGTATGGCCGCCGCCTATTTTCTCGGCCGCAGCGGCGTCAAGGCGACCGTGTACGAAAAAGCCCCCGTATTTGGCGGCGTCGTGAGCCGCATCATTCCCGATTTTCGCATCGGCGCGGAGGCGGTGGAAAGAGATTTGGAAATCGCCTCGGCCTACGGCGCTGACTTTGTCGCAAACGCCCCCCGGCGGAGCATAGCGGAGCTCAAAGCGGCGGGATTTAAATATGTGGTGTTAGCGAACGGCGCCTGGAAGCATGGAAAGCTGAAGCTTGAAGAGGGCGAGACGACCGACGTCTTTGATTTCCTCGAGAAATATAAAAACGGCGAGTGCGGCGGGCTGGGCGAATGCGTGGCCGTCGTCGGCGGCGGCAACACGGCGATAGATGCCGCGCGCGCCGCGAAGCGGGTCCCCGGAGTCCGGCGCGTCAGCCTCGTCTACCGGCGGACAAAGGCCTATATGCCCGCGGACCTTGAAGAGCTCGAGTCGGCGCTTGACGAGGGGGTCGTCTTCCGCGAGCTGCTCGCGCCGAAGGCCTTCCGCGCCGGCGCGCTCCTCTGCGTGCGCGTAAAGCTGGGCGAGCCGGACGCCTCGGGGCGCCGCCGCCCCGTCGAGAGCGCAAAGACCGTTGAAATACCGGCGGATACGGTGATCGCGGCGGTAGGCGAAGAGGTGGAGAGCGAATTCTTCACCGAAAACGGCCTTGCCGTCGACGGCAGGGGGCGCGCTCTCTGCGGCGGCGACATGCGGGCGGCGGGCGCCGAAAACGTCTTTGTTATCGGTGACGCGCGGCGCGGCCCCGCTGCGGTGGTCGAGGCGATCGCCGACGCGAGGGCGGCCGCCGACGCGATTGCGCGCGCGGAGGGTCTCGCGCCCGCTGAGAGCGCGCGCTGCAGCGGCGGCGCAGCCGAAGAGGCCCGCGCCAGAAAAGGCCTGCTTGCCGCTTTAGGCGAACCGCAAGCGGAGGCGAAGCGCTGCCTTGAATGCGCCGCCGTCTGCGAAAATTGCGTCGACGTCTGCCCTAACCGCGCCAACCTGACGGTGGCCGACAGCTCCGGAAGGACGCAGATAATACACGTGGACTCTATGTGCAACGAATGCGGCAACTGCGAGACCTTCTGCCCCTGGAAGAGCGCTCCCTACAAAGATAAATTCACCTACTTTGCCTGCAAGCGGGACTTCGCCGACAGCGCCAACTCCGGCTACGCGGCGGTGGCGGACGGCTATCTTGTGCGTCTGAACGGAGCCGAACACCGTCTGGGCGCGGAGGAGCTGGCGAAGAAGCTTCCTCCTGAGATCGCCTCGCTCATCATGGCGTCGGAGGAACAGCTTCCCCCGGCGCTCTTCCGCGGAAAAGAGATGTAAAAGAGGCCGCCCGCCCTGAAAGATAAGGGGGAGACAAAATGGAGGAACAATACAGTATTATTATAAACGGAAAAACTTACAAGACCGCGCAGGATAAACCGCTGCTTCGCTTCCTGCGCGACGACCTGGGGCTGCGCTCCGTAAAGGACGGCTGCAGCGAGGGCGCCTGCGGCACCTGCACGATCATTGTGGACGGAAGGGCGGTGCGCTCCTGCGTTCTGTCTACGAAAAGAGCAGCCGGTAAAAACATCGTAACGGCAGAGGGGCTCAGCGAAAGGGAAAAGGAGGCCTTCGTCTACGCCTTCGGCGCGATGGGCGCCGTCCAGTGCGGCTTTTGCACCCCCGGGATGGTGATGGCGGCCAAGGCGCTGCTGGACGGCGATCCGAATCCGACGGAGGCCGAGATAAAGCGGGCGCTCAGAGGGAACATCTGCCGCTGCACCGGCTATAAAAAGATCATCGAGGGCATTGAACTCGCCGGCGCGATCCTCCGCGGCGATGCCATGATCGAAAAAAGCCTGGAGGAGGGGGAATCCTTCGGCGTCGGTAAGCGGGCTTTCCGCGTCGACGTGCGTGAGAAGGTACTCGGCTATGGGGAATATGTCGACGACGTGGTGATGGAGGGAATGGCCCACGCCTCCGCCGTCCGTTCAAAATATCCCCGCGCGCGGGTGCTGGATATCGACGCCTCCGAGGCTCTCGCGCTCCCAGGCGTGCTCGCCGTGCTCACGGCGGAGGATGTGCCGCACAACAAGGTCGGCCACATCCAGCAGGACTGGGACGTGATGATCGCCAGAGGCGGCGTGACCCGCTGCGTCGGTGACGCGCTCTGCCTCGTCGTCGCGGAGAACGAAGATATCCTTGCGCGAGCGAAAAAGCTCGTCAAGATAGATTACGAAGAGCTGGAGCCGGTGCGCAGCGTCCGCGAAGCGATGGCCGCGGGCGCGCCGCCCATCCACGAAAAGGGCAACCTCTGTCAGTCGCGGCACGTTACGCGCGGAGACGCCAAAAAGGCGCTCGCCGAATCAAAATATGTCGTGACGCAAAGCTACAGCACGCCCTTCACCGAGCACGCCTTCCTCGAGCCCGAGTGCGCCCTCGCCTTTCCCTATAAAGACGGCGTCAAGGTCTACACCTCCGACCAGGGGGTATACGACACGCGTAAAGAGATATCGATCATGCTCGGCTGGGAGCCGGAACGCATCGTGGTGGAAAACAAACTCGTCGGCGGCGGTTTCGGCGGCAAGGAAGACGTCTCCGCGCAGCACATCGCCGTACTCGCGGCGCTGGCGGTGAAACGTCCTGTGAAGGTGAAATTCTCCCGCAGCGAGTCGATCGCCTTCCACCCGAAGCGTCACGCGATGGAGGGGACCTTCACGCTGGGCTGCGACGAAAACGGCGTCTTCACGGGGCTTGACTGTGAGATATACTTTGACACCGGGGCTTACGCCTCCCTCTGCGGCCCCGTGCTCGAACGGGCCTGCACTCACTCTGTCGGCCCCTACTGCTACCAGAACACCGACATCCGCGGCTTCGGCTACTACACGAACAACCCCCCGGCGGGGGCCTTCCGCGGCTTTGGCGTCTGCCAGAGCGAATTTGCCCTCGAATGCACCATCAACCTGCTCGCGGAGAAGGTGGGCATCTCGCCATGGGAAATCCGCTACCGCAACGCGATAGAGCCGGGGAAGGTGCTGCCCAACGGGCAGATGGCGGACCGTTCGACGGCGCTCAAAGAGACGCTCGAGGCGGTGCGCGAAGTATACGAAAGAAATGCCGGACGCGCCGGCATCGCCTGCGCGATGAAAAACGCCGGCGTCGGCGTCGGTCTGCCCGACAAAGGACGCGCCAAACTCGCCGTCCGCGGCGGCGTGGTGGAAATCTACGCCGCCGCCTCGGACATCGGGCAAGGCTGCGCGACGGTCTTCGTCCAGATGGTAGCGGAGGCGACCGGCCTCGGGCGCGCCCGGATCATAAACCGCGGCAGCAGCTCCGAAATGGCTCCCGACTCCGGCACGACCTCTGGCTCGCGCCAGACATTGATCACCGGCGAGGCGGTGCGCATGGCGGCGGCGGAGCTCGCCATGGCGCTGCGCGAGGAGGAGGGGGAGCTCGCGAAGCTCGAAGGGCGTGAATTTTTTGCCGAATACTTCGAGCCAACCGACCCGCTCGGCTCGCCGAAACCATACCCCAAGAGCCACGTCGCCTATGGCTTTGCGACCCATGTCGTCGTCCTCGGCGACGACGGCCGCGTGAAAGAGGTCTGCGCGGCTCACGATTCCGGCAAGGTCGTCAATCCGATAGCGATCCAAGGGCAGATCGAAGGCGGCGTGCTGATGGGACTAGGTTACGCGCTGACGGAAGATTTTACGCTGAAAGACTGTGTGCCGCAGAACAGATACGGTACGCTGGGACTCCTGCGCGCCGACCAGATACCGGAGATCAAGGCGATCTACGTCGAGAAGAAAGAGCTGCTGGACGTCGCATACGGAGCGAAGGGCATCGGCGAGATCAGCGCCATCCCCACCGCGCCCGCCGCGGCGGGCGCCTACTACGCGGCGGACCATATCTTCCGCACGAAACTGCCGCTCGCGGATACTCCCTATAGCAGAAATAAAAAGTAAGAGCTCAAGCCGCCGGCCGCCGTGAGTTTATTCGCGGGCCGGCGGCGTCTATAAGCCGCCCGTCAGGGCATCAAAAATTCCTACAGCGCTTTTCCAGCGCCGAACGCTTTTCTCAGCGGGCCGCAGATCCAGCGGCTTTGGGTTTGCTTTTACAGACGTTCGAAAACCAAAAACCTCAAAGCCGCCGGACGGGCGGATTAAATCCGCATGGCGGGGTTTTTAGGACATAAAAAGCACTGCGTATAACTTTTTAAAAATTTATCCACTTATAAATGGACAATATTCTTGACAAAAAAAAAAAGCGACATGGTATAAAATAGCTAAACCTATACAAAAGTATCGCTGGCGGCAGTCTGCTAGGATGGCATTAATCTTAGCGGGGCTGTTGTTTATTTACCGCTCAATTGAAAGGATGGTGCAAAGAGGTTCAGGCGTTTTTAAATGAATATTTCTAAGGCTGGGCGCGGGTGGGCGGAAGCGCTCTGTCCGCGGGGATTTTATGACGGGGGGTAGCACTATGTTTGATCCTTTTTCAACATTTGGTTTTCTTTCTAATACGGCATCGTTACTCAAATGGGTTGTGGAGCAGTTTATACTGCTGGCGATATTGATTCCCGCAACCTATTTTCTTGCCTCTTATCTGCTTTACCGCATCGCCCGGAAGTTTGGCAAGGTCAATGACGCCGGTATGTATATGATTCCATTTTTCAGATATGTCAAAATAATGTGGCTGGTGGGATGTGAGCCGGTAACGCTGCTTGGCATGTGCGCCACCTTTTTTATACCCCTATTTTGCATTGCGATACCGGTCTATTATGCAAAGACCGCGATATTTGTCTCATTTCTGCTGTGGGCGATAACTATCGGCTCTTTCTCATATTTCTGGAGCAGGGTCGCCAAGGCGATGAACAGCAGCACGGCGGGCTGGGCTGTGATAGGCGGCTTTTGCCAGCTTTCCTATCATTTGAGCCTCCTTTTCTTTTCTCTTGGCTTCAACTTTGTGGCGCTGCTGACGGCCTGCGTGGGATGGCTGCCCGATTTTATCTTCGCCTTCGATAAATCTTTGACCCCCGGCGGCAAAGCATCTTTTGGGATGCCGGCATTTGCCGTGAATGCAACGCCCTCTGTCGCCGCCGCGCCCAGCACTCAGAGCGGCGCTCTCGTCATCGTCGGCGTGGGTAATGTCTACAGCAAGATGCGCATTCCTATAGAGAGCGAACCTCTCGTTATCGGAAGAGATCCCGCAAAGTCCCAGCTCGTCATCGAGAACCCCTCGGTCTCGCGCTCTCATCTGCGGCTGCGTATGAACGGCGGCGACTCCATACTGATTGAAGATCTTGGCTCCTCAAACGGCAGCTTCCGCGTAACGTCTAGCGGCAATCAGAGGATAAACGGCAGCGCCGTGCTGAGCGTAGGCGACACCTTCTTTGTCGGCACGCCGGAAAACCGCTTCATGGTGGCAAAATAGAGCGCCTTCGATATTCAGCCGTCACCTGCTTAAAGCGCTCCTTGGGATGAGAAACGATGAAAACATCATCTAAGCTTTTGCTTACCATCGCAACAGCCGCCGCATCGATGGCGCGCCGAGGGGAGGGTAATATGAAGCTCTGCCTCCTGCGGCGCGCGGCGGCCGGGAAAACGGGCGAAGGGATGGAGATAAGGGCGGCGCTGGTGATGGGACGCGCGGCGGAGTACCGCGTCGACTCGCAGACCGTCTCAAAACATCACGCGAGGCTCACGCCGACGGCGGAGGGGGTTTTGCTGGAGGACATCGGCTCGACCAACGGCACATTCCTCTACGGGCGCGACGGTTCGCTGAGGCGTATTTCCTCTCCCGTTTTACTGCACGGAGGCAGCCGCTTCGCCCTCGGCGGCAGAGATGACGTCTTTGAGATAGTATCGCAGCGCCATGCAGAGGCTGGGATGGGCGCCCTCTTTTGGGGCGTCTTAGGCAGCTTGGTAGGCATGATGCTCAGCTATTATCTGCAGCCCTATATGGTTACGGATGGTATGGGCTTTTGGCACTATCAGTATGCCCTGCTGCCGTGGCTCGTGGTGCAGATTTTTATGCTTCCCAAGACGCTTTTGCATATCGCCTCGATTGCCGGCAGCTGTGAGGCCGAGCTTGATATGTGGACAATAACCCATAATTTGCTTCCTGTGATTGCCGGCTGGATAGCCGGGGCGCTGGTATTTGTGATTTGCGCCTATGTGCTGCGCCGCGCGATACGAAGAAATAGAAGCAAGAGATGAGACTTTCTTTTTATTCAAAATGAGCTATGTCAGAAGTCTTATAAATTATTCAAAAAATAAGGAGGAATTTGTATGTCGATAGTACGTTGCCTCAATGGACATTTCTTTGATAACGAAAAAAGCGCCGCTTGCCCATGGTGTCAAAGCGCGGCGGGAGACACCACGGCCGCGTGTCAGGCCGAGGCTGAATCCGCCAAGACTGTAGCCGTGCCTGCGACCCAAGGCGCGCCGCAGGCGCGGCAGGTTTTTCCTTCAGGGGATTCGCTGAAGACGGAGGCTTTGGGGACGATAAAGAAGATGGCAGCCTCCGTCCGCGATTTCGCGGATGCGCAAAAGACTGAAGCCCTTAACACCGCCCACCGCCGCGGCGGAGCGCAGGAGGGCGCGACTGTGGCCATCATACGCAAGCAGATCGGCATAGACCCGGTGGTGGGCTGGCTGGTCTGCATCAAAGGGCCGGAGCGTGGGCGGGATTACCGCATCCACACAGAGAAAAATTCTATAGGGCGCTCCGACAGCATGGATATCGTCATCCGCGGCGATGATACCATCTCGCGCGTCAACCACGCCTTTCTATCCCATAATCCCAAGAAGAACACCTTTCGCATCATGTGCGGCGAGGGGCGCAGCCTTATCTATGTCGACGGCGAAGAGGTAAGCCCCTACGCCGAATTAAAGCCCCGCTCCGTCATAGAGATAGGGGAGGGCACCTTTGTCTTTGTACCCTTCAACAGCGACGGCTTCGAATGGAAACAGGAGGATAATAAAGAATGAGAAAGCTGACGATCTTCACCTTAGCGCTCATTTTTGTCGCCGCCTCCATCTCTTTAGCGCAGGCGGCGGATGTGAGGACCTTTAACCTGCAACAGAGCTATGTTGCGGAGGGCGAGAGGGGAGAACCTGTCATAAAGGCCTATGCGGAGCTCCTCGACGCGAAGGGCAAGACTCCACCCTATGGCAAGGATATGTTTAAATTGACGGTGGGAGAAAAGGCGGCCGCGATAAGCGACGTGAGGAAATTTTCCGCCGCCGGAGAGGGAGTGGCGGTCGTCTTTATGATCGACGTCTCATCCTCGCTGCTGCAAAGCCAATTTCAGGCCATGTCCGACGCCGTCTCCACTTGGTTTGACAACATGGGAGCAAACGACCAAGCGGCGCTGATATCCTTCGGCGACGATGTGAAGGTGCCGTCCGAGTTTACCAAAGACAGGCAGACGCTTAGAAACGCTTTGCTGGGAATCAGGCGCGGCGGTCGGCAGACCCATCTTAACGAGGCCATCGTGCAGGCCCAGTCGCTTGCCGCCGCCGAAAAAGAGGGGCTGCCGCCGAGGCGCGTCGTCGTAGCGCTCTCCGACGGTGTAAACGAAGCGCCCGGCGGCCGTACAAGGGAAGAGGCGGTAAAGGCCGTCACCAAGAACAAGATACCGACATTTTTTATCATCTATACGCCGCAGAGGCTTTCCGCCGCCGTTAAGAAGTTGCTGCCGGAGAGCCTTAACGCCATCGGCGAGATCTGCCGCAGCTCCGGCGGGGATATCTATCCGGACGGAGGCAAAGATATCGCCGGGGCCTATAGGGCCATCCACAAGAGGATATCCGACGCACTTCTATTCACGGCGGCTGCGGCGGGCGTAAAAACCGATGGAAGCCCTCAGCCTGTGAGGCTCACTTATACGGATGAATCCGGCAAATCCATGCACGCGGATGCGGATTTCAGATTTGTCTACGAGGCGAAGGGCAAAAAAATTGACAAGAGGATAATCATCGCCGGCGCCGCCGCCCTGCTGCTGCTTTTTATCATCATCATCGCAGTGAGAAAAAACAAGATGGGCAAAAAGGAGCGGCTTAAGGCGGAAAAGGAAGAGAGGCTCAGGATACAGGCGGAGGAAGAGATGCTTAAAAAGCAGGCGGAAGAGGAAGAGAGGCGCAAAAAACTGGAGGAGAAAGAGGCCGTTGTAATCGTCCCTCCCGTCGTCGCCTTGAGATTTTTCGTCGGCACGGGGCACGGCGCACAGGAAGTTGAGATTAAAACGGCTGGTAGGATGAGGGTCGGACGCTCCGCCGAATGCGATCTGCAATTCAGCGACGAGGCCTCGGTATCCTCAAACCACTGCGAATTTTCCTACGCGGGCGGCGTGCTCTATATACGCGACCTTGACTCAACAAATGGCACCAGTGTCAACGGTGTACCGGTCAGCGGCCTCTACCGCATAAACGAGGGCGATGTGATCGAGCTGGGAAGGCAGCGTCTGCGCTTTATCTCCGCCATAGAGCAGGCGATATAAAGACATGAGGGTTGAGATTTCTACCGCGCAGGATCGCGGGGCGAGAAAAGAGCAGCAGGACAGCTTCGGTCTCTTTGATTTTTCGGGCGAGGGCGGGGATGAGAGCGCTCTGCTTGCCGTTTTGGCCGACGGCATGGGCGGCATGGCGATGGGCAGGGAGTGCTCCGAGCTTGCCGTCAGCGCCTTTATAAAGAGTTTCGCACAGCGCAAAGAAGGTGCTGCGATAGCGGAGGCGCTGAAAGAGGCATTAAAAAGCGCCAACTCCGAGGTTTACCACATGGCGGATAAGGCCGGCGTCGCGGAGGGCGCCGGCAGCACCCTGATAGCGGCCGTCGTGCAGAGGCATCTTTTGTATTGGATATCGGTGGGAGACAGTCATATTTATCTTTTCTCCGAGGGGAAGATGACCCTGCTGAATGAGGAGCACAATGTCGGCGGCAGGCTGAAAAAGCTGGCGGAGAGCGGGAAGATCTCAGAGGAAGAGTCCAAGCTCTACTTCGGAAATATGGAGGCCCTCACAAGCTTTATCGGCATCTCAGAGCTTTCGGAAATAGACTCTTCGCAGAGGCCTGTGATGCTGAAGGAGAAAGACGTCGTCCTGCTGTGCTCCGACGGGCTTTTTAAATTTGTGCCGGAAGAGGAGATTGTCGCCATTTTGCTCAAGGGCGGCGCGGAGGCCGCGAAGGAGCTGGTGAAGTGTGCCGTGGACAAGAAATACCCTGGACAGGATAACGTTACCGTCACGGTTATCTGCTACAAGGGCGAACCAAAGACCGTCTATATACCGAGAGCCTCATCCGAAAAGGAAAAACGGCGGGAAAGCGGTGGCATATATTCAACACTCTTCGGCAAATACGGCACAGGCAAATAAAGAGGAAAGGGATGATAGGGATTGACCTATGTCAACCGCTGCCTTGGCTGCATGAGGGAAAAGGGAGAGAAAAACCCCTGCCCTCTATGCGGCTTTGACGAAAATGTAAAAGAGATAAACGGCAGCAATCTGCCGCCCCGCTATCTGTTGCACGGCAGATATACCGTCGGCAAGATGCTTGGGCAGGGAGGGTTCGGCGTTACCTACATCGGCTGGGACATGACGCTTGATTTGATTGTGGCGATAAAAGAATATATGCCAAACGCCATCGCCGCCAGAACAGCCGGCGGCGCGACGGTCTCCTGCCGCAACAGCCGCGACGAAGAAGATTATATAGAAGGTCTTAATAAATTCCTCAGCGAAGCCAGGACTCTCGCCTCTTTCTCCAACGCTGGCATAGTACAGGTGCGCGACTTCTTTGAGGAAAACAGCACCGCCTATATGGTGATGGAATATATTGACGGCATAGACTTTAAAGAATATATAGA